>NZ_DBNHWK010000016.1:0-46003 GCF_057140465.1 Gaiella sp. | reverse complement strand
GGCTAGCCGGGACGACCCGCTGGCTGCTCGGCCGGCCCGAGGTCGAGGGGCTCGGGCCGAGCTACTTCGGGGCGAGCACCGGTGCGGCGGCCGCGCTGACGGCGGCCGCGGAGCTCGGTGCGGGCCTGCGGGCGGTCGTGTCCCGCGGAGGCCGCCCGGACCTCGCCGACGCCGTGCTCCCCGAGGTGCGCGCACCGACGCTGCTCGTCGTCGGCGGCGACGACGTGACCGTGCTCGAGCTGAACCGGCGGGCGTTCGAGCGGCTGTCCTGCCCGCGGCGGCTCGTCGTCGTGCGCGGCGCGACACACCTCTTCGAGGAGCCAGGCGCGCTCGAGCGCGTCGCCGAGCTCGCCGGCGACTGGATCACGCGCTGCCTCGGGGGGCGCCTGCCGCAGCCGCCGGGGGCGGCCGCAGAGGTGGTCGCGGTCGAGCCGGCCGCGAGGGGATGAGGGTCGTGCCCGGGCACGAGGGGAGCCGGTGCACCCGCGGACGGGGTCGAGCGCGATGAGCACACGGCGGCGTCGGCTCACACGGCAAACCGAGACGAGCCTGATGCTGTTCGCGGGCCGCTCGAACCCGGCGCTCGCGACCGCGATCGCGCGGCATCTCGGCATCGGCCTCGGCGACGTCACCCTCGAGACGTTCGGGAACGGCGAGCGGTACTGCCGCTACGACGAGTCCGTCCGCGGCACCGACGTCTTCCTCGTCCAGTCCGGCTCGCCCCCGGTCAACGACCACGTCCTCGAGCTGCTCGTGATGGTCAACGCCGCCCGGCTCGCCTCGGCGCACCGGGTGACGGCGGTGATGCCGCTGTTCCCGTACGCCCGACAGGACAAGAAGTCCGCACCGCGCGAGCCGATCAGCGGGCGCCTGCTCGCCGACGTGCTCCAGGCCGCCGGCGCCGACCGCGTGCTCACGATGGACCTGCACGCCGGGCAGATCGTCGGCTTCTTCGGGATCCCCGTCGACCACGTCACGGCGCTGCCGCTGTTCGCGCAGTACTTCGAGCGCCAGGGGCTCCGTGGCGAGGAGGTCGTGGTCGTGTCTCCCGACCTCGGCCGCGTCAAGGCCGCCCGGCGCTTCGCCCGCATGATCGACGCCGACTTCGCGATCGTGACGAAGGTCAGGCCGGAGCACGAGCGCGCCCTCGCCGCCGAGGTGATCGGCGACGTGCGCGGCAAGCGCGTCGTGATCGGCGACGACATGATCGTCTCGGGCGGGACACTCGTGGCGGCGGCGTCCGCGACGCTCGCCGCCGGCGCCCGGGACGTGCGGGCCTTCGCGACGCACGCGCTGCTGACGCCCGAGGCCGTCGGCGTCCTCGACCGGTCGGACCTCGCGGAGGTCGTCGTCACCGACACGGTCGCGCTCGACGGGCTCCCGGCGCCGGAGCGGCTCGCCGTCGTCGGGGTCGCCGGGCTGCTCGGCGACACGATCCGGGCGGTGTTCGAGAACGCCTCCGTGTCGGCGATCTTCGCCGGCGAGAACGAGCTCTTCTAGGGCCCCGGATCGACGACGCAAGAGGCGTGCCGACCGCCCCCGTCTCTCCCCGCTCACGTCCGGCAACGACTGCGGGCGGCCCGATGGGCAGGCTGCGGGGCGTTCCGCGACGAGAGCCCCTGGTCGCCGGGCACGGTGGCCTGCTCCCCTCCTCCGGTCAGGCCTCTTGGAGGTGCGGCTCGTCGAGCAGGCGGATCACCTCGGCGTCGTCGACCTGGGAGAAGACGTCGTACCAGAAGCCGACGGCCCCGAAGCCGTCGATCGCGTGCGGGCAGACGACCTCGTCGGCCTCCGCCTCGAGGAAGCGGACGCTCGAGGCGGCGCCGACCGGCACGGCCACGACGACGCGCGCCGCTCCCTGCTGCCGTGCCCACCGGACGGCCGCGACCATCGTCGCCCCGGTGGCGAGGCCGTCGTCGACGAGGACCGCGGCCCTGCCCTCCAGCCCGAGACGGTCGTGCCGCTCGTGGAGGCGCGCGTCGAGCGCCTCCGCCTTCGCGCGCGCCTCGTGCACGATGCGGCGCAGCGTCTCCTCGTCGAGCCCGTCGTGCGCGCGGATGTAGACGCCGTCCGCCCCCGGCGTGACGGCGCCGATGCCGTACTCGGGCTGCCACGGATGACCGACCTTGCGGACGGCGAGCGCGTCGAGCGGCAGCGACAGCCGCCGCGCGACCTCGGCGGCGACGGGCACGCCGCCCCGGGCAAGCCCCACGACCACAGCGTCGCCGAGGTCTCGCTCTGCGAGCGCCTCGCCCAGCCGTCTCCCGGCCGCCGCGCGATCGGCGAAGAGCGCGCCCATGAGGCGATGCTGACGGGCGGCCGGGCGGACGGCATCCGGCGGAACACGGATCGTGGCGAACCGAACTACTGAGCGGGCGTCGCGACCGGCCGGGAGACGTAGTTCTCCGGGCGCGAATCCGTGTTCACGACGATGACACCGCAGACGGGGACGGCGACGGTTGAGGGGCACCGGTGATGCGATGACCACGACCTCGACGTCGAGCCCGTTGCTCGTCGACCTCTACGAGTTGACGATGGCGGAGTGCTACCTCGCGGAGGGCCTGGCCGACCGCACGGCGACGTTCCAGCTCACCTGCCGTCGGCTCCCGCCCGGGTGGGGATACCTCGTCGCCGCCGGCCTCGAGGGAGCGCTCGACTTCCTGGAGGGGCTGCGGTTCGGGCCCGACGACATCGCGTACCTCGAGTCGACCGGACGGTTCACGGCCCCGTTGCTCGAGCACCTGGCGGCGCTCCGCTTCACGGGGGACGTCCGCGCCGTCCCGGAGGGGACGATCGTCTTCCCGGACGAGCCGCTCGTCGAGGTGACCGGGCCGGTGATCGAGGCCCAGCTCGCGGAGACCGCCGTCCTCAACCACCTCCACTTCCAGACGATCATCGCGAGCAAGACCGCACGGTGCGTCGAGGCCGCAGACGGCCGCACGCTGGTCGACTTCAGCCTCCGCCGGACGCACGGCCTCGAGGCAGGCCTCCTCGTCGCACGCGCGAGCTGGCTCGCCGGCTTCGCCGCGACGAGCAACGTGCTCGCCGGCCGGCGCTACGGGATCCCGATCGCGGGGACGATGGCGCACTCCTACGTCGAGTGCTTCGACACCGAGATCGACGCGTTCGAGGCCTACGTCCGGAGCTACCCGGACGGCGGCACGCTCCTCGTCGACACCTACGACACGCTCGAGGGGACGAGGCGTGCCGCGCTCGTCGCCCGGCGCCTCGAGGAGCGCGGCGGACGGCTCGCCGCGATCCGGCTCGACTCGGGCGACCTGCTCGAGCTCAGCCTGCGGTCTCGCGCGCTCCTCGACGAGGCCGGGCTCGGCGCGGTGCAGATCTTCGCGAGCGGCGGCCTGGACGAGCACGAGATCGTCCGCCTCGTGGAGCGCGGTGCCCCGATCGACGCGTTCGGCGTCGGGTCGCGCCTCGGGGTGGCCGCCGACGCACCGTACCTCGACATGGCGTACAAGCTGAGCGCGTTCGACGGCCGCCCGACGCTCAAGCTCTCGACGGGGAAGCTCACGCTCCCCGGCACGAAGCAGGTCTGGAGGCGCAGCCACGAGGGCGTCTCGGTGCGCGACGTCCTCGCGCTCGAGGACGAGCCGCCCGTGCCGGGAGCCGAGCCGCTCCTCCACACCGTCATGCGGGACGGCGCGACCGTGACGCGGGCGACGCTGGCCGACGGCCGGGAGCGGGCGATCCGCAGCCGGTCGGCGCTGCCGCCGGAGCTGCGGGCTCTCGACGCCGCGGGCATCGCGCCCTCGCTCAGCACGGGCGTCGCCGAGCTCCGGGACCAGGCGATCGCGACGGCGACGACGCTCAACGCCCCCGCCCGGGCGATCTGAGGCGATCTCGGGCCGCCCTCCCCGACCGGCTTCGGCCAACGGGCCCGAGCCGGTGCGATCCGCACATCACCCGACGTGATCGGCGGTCATCCACCGATGCCGGCCGGCTCACCCGGCGGGACGATGGGGTCGATGACCACGACGTCTGCTCCGCGGCGGCTCCCGGCACCGGCGGCAGCGGGGCTCCACCCGGGCCCCGCCGCACGGGCGGGCCCGGGGGTGCCGCCGGTGGGCCAGATCGCGATCGTGGGCGGCCGCCGCAACAAGACGAACGGCTACCTGCTCGAGCACTGGGGCCGCCTCGGGCTCCCCGTCGTGCTCGCGCCGACCGCCGCCGAGCTGGAGTCGCTCGGGCCGGACGACGTCGCGCTCGGGCGCATCGACGTGCTGCCCACCGTCGACGGGACCGAGCCCGGCCTCCTCGGGCTGCTGCTCCTCGAGCGCCGCGGCGTTCGCGTCCTGAACGGCGCCTTCGCGCTCCTCACCGCCCACGACAAGCTCCTCACCGCCCGACGGCTCGTCGCGGCCGGGATCCCGCACCCTCGCACGGGCGTCGTGCGCCACCCGGACGATCCCCTGCCGGTCCGGCCCCCGCTCGTCGTCAAGCCTCGCTTCGGCAGCTGGGGCGTCGACGTCGCGCGCTGCACCACCGAGCGGGCGGCCCGCACGTGCCTGCGGCGGTTCGCACGGCGCGGGTGGTTCGTACGCCACGGCGCGCTCGTCCAGGAGCTCCTGCCGCCGCAGCCGCGCGACCTCCGCGTGCTCGTGGCCGCGGGCCGCGTGATCGGCGCGATGCACCGCGTCGCCGCCCCCGGTGAATGGCGGACGAACGTCGCCCTCGGAGGCACGGCGGAGCTCGCCTCGCCGGACACCGAGACGACCGCGCTCGCCCTCTCCGCGGCCGCCGCCCTCGGGTGCGACCTCGTCGCCGTCGACCTGATGCCGGTCGCGGGCAGAGGGCACGTAGTGCTCGAGCTGAACGGCGCCGCCGACTTCGACGCCGAGTACACGCCTGCCGACCGCGACGTGTTCCGCGACGCGGCGGTCGCACTCCGCCTCTACGAGCCCGCGGCTGCGCACCAGCCGCCGCGGTGAGCCCGGACGGCGCAGGTCAGAGCGTCGCGCGGCGCCGCTCGTGACGGCTCAGGCCGGCGGCATCTGATCGACGGGCCAGGGCTTCCCGCCGAGTCCCCAGTTGCGTGGATCGTGCCCCTCGACGATCACCCAGGTGTGGTCCCGGAGTCCCTCGTGCGTCGCGGCGCAGAGGGCGTCGGTGAGGCCGGCGATCAGCTTCTCGCTCGTCTCCGGATCGACGCGGAAGTCGAAGAGCTCGACACGGATCAGCGGCACGGCTCGCTCCTTTCCTCGCAGGCGGTCGGGCCGACCGTATCGCGCGGCCTCAGCCCGTGCCGCGGCGAGCGCGGTAGCGCCTGACCTTCGCCCGGTTGCCGCAGACGCCCATCGCGCACCACTGGCGGGAGCCGTTGCGCGACCGGTCGACGAACGCCCAGCGGCAGTCGTCGGCCCGGCAGGCCTTGAGGCGGCCCCAGGAGCCGTCCGCCATCGCCGAGGAGGCATCGGCGAGAATCCGCCCGAGCGCGGCGTCGACCCCCTCGGCGGACGGGTGGAGCTCGGCCCCGCCGGGCCCGAACCCGAGGTGGACGCGGGAGCGCCGCGCCTGCCGGTCGAGTGCGGCGGCCGCCGACGGCGGGAGCTCGGCGCCGTTGTTGGCGAGCAGGTGGGCGCGGAGCGCCTCGCGCATCGTGGCGGCACGCCCGACGTCGGCAGAGGTCGCCGCGCCGACGGGGCCCACGTGCTTCGCGAACCAGTCTGCGAGTGACTCCGGGGTCGCGAGCTCGTCGCTCCCGTGCTCGACGTCGAGCGTGTTGACGAAGGCACGGATGCGCTCGAGGCTCGTCTCGGTCATGGTCGTAGTGTAACCGATGTTTTGGGTTGACAAGTTACAGTAACTGGTGTAACCTCTGAAGTGGTTACAAAGGAGGACGCGATGCAACTCCACCCACTGATCGCCACCGAGCTCGTCCGGGATCACACTCGCGAGCTCGCCGCGTCGTACGCCCGCGCGAACGACCCGCGGCGTCGCTCCGCCCGCCCCGCCGTGTGGCGCCGCAGCCACTTGGCGCCGCCAACGCTCCCGCGCGTCGCGACGCCGACCTCCGCCGGGGCCTGCTGACGTGCTCCCCGAGAGCGACCAGCTCGCCCCGGGCCTCCACCGCTGGGTGACGTTCTACCCGGCCTGGGGCCACGACGTCGCCTCGGTGCTGATCGAGCACGACGACCGGATCGTGCTCGTCGACCCGCTCGTCCCCGCCGACCGGAAGCCGGCGGCAGCCTTCCGGCGGTCGCTCGACGCCGCGGCCGCGGGCGCGACGGCGGTCGACGTCGTGGTCACGCTCCACTACCACCGCCGGAGCGCGCCGGACCTCGCCGCACGCTACGGCGGGCGGCTGTGGGCGCCCGCCGGGAGCGTCACACGGCTCCGCGTCTCCGTCGACGTCCCGTACGGCCCCGGGGACGCGCTCCCCGGCGCGCTCGTCGCCCACCCCTCGGGCCGGGACGACGAGCTCGTCCTCTGGCACCCGCCGACGGGTGCGCTGATCAGCGGCGACGTCCTCCTCGGCGGCGTCCGCAAGCCCTACCGGGTGTGCCCCCCGAGCTGGCTGCCGGACGGCGTGACGCGCGCCGGGGTCGCGCGGTCCCTCGCACCGCTGCTCGCGCTGCCGGTCGAGCTCCTCGTGCCGCTCCACGGCCCTCCCGTGACGGCCGACGCGCACGCCGTGCTCACCGCCGCCCTCACCGAGGCCCGGCGGCCCTGACCCGTGCCGGATGCCCGCCCGGGCCGGGCGGTGCGGCCGGCCTCGTGCGACGGGCGCCGGTCAGTCCTCGAAGAGCGTGGCGCGGGCGGCGTCACCGTGCTGCGGCAGCCGGTCCGCGAGGCGTGCGTACTCCGGGACCTCGTCCCGCGGGATCGTCGAGGCGTCCCGGTGGTCGAGCTCGACGAGGTTCCCGGCCGGATCACGGAGGTAGAGCTGGATGCCCCCGTCGGGCAGCTCGTACATCGCGTTGCCGAACGTCTCGTGGTCGAGCACGCCGAGCTCCGTCGCGCGGCGGTAGACCGCCATGAAGTCGTCGATCTCGAACGCGAAGTGGGCGTGCGAGGGGGCGTCGCCCGGACGCTCGAACAGGTGCACCTGCCGCTCGCCCGCGCGCAGCCACTGCACGGGGAAGCCGAAGTTCGGCGTCGGCACGGGCTCGAGCCCGAGCAGGTCCACGTAGAAGCGGACCGACTCCTCGAGATCGTGCGCGATCACGCTCACGTGGTTCAGCGTCACCGCACGGCCGGTCACGTGACGATCCTCCGTCAGCGGGCGTCGGCCTGCAACTCGCCTCGGGCATCGGCGCCGGCGCGGTCGCGCCAGAGCCGTGACGGCCACCACGTCCGCTCGCCGAGATCGAAGGTGAGCGCCGGGACGAGGATCGACCGGACGACGAGCGTGTCGATGAGCACGCCCACGGCGACCGTGATGCCGAGCTGTGTGAGGGCGACGAGGGGCAGCACGGCGAGCACCGAGAACGTCCCCGCGAGCACCACTCCCGCGGAGGTGATCACGCCGCCCGTGACGGCGAGGCCCTTGAGCATGGCGTCGCGCGTCGGCTGCGTCTGCGCCTCTTCGCGGACGCGCGCCATCAGGAAGATGCTGTAGTCGACGCCGAGGGCGACGAGGAAGATGAACGCGTACAGGGCGTAGCTCGGGTCCTCTCCCGGGAAGTCGGTGAACAGCTCGAAGCCGACGAGGCTCACCCCCATCGCCGCGAAGAACGAGAGCACGACGGCGAGCATGAGGACGACGGGCGCCACCACCGCACGCAGCAGGACGACGAGGATCACCGACACGACGAGGAGGACGAGCGGCACGATGATGCGCGTGTCGCGCTCGTTCGCGGCGCGGACGTCGGTCTCCTCGGCGGTCGGCCCGCCGACGAGCACCCGGTCGCCCGCGGCCGCGCGCAGGTCGTCGCGGAGCCCCGGGATCGCGTCGAAGCCCTCCTTCGAGAACGGGTCGGCAATGAGCGTGACCGCGAACCGCGTCCCGGGCTCGCCGGTCTCCGGCTCCCCGACCGCCGCGACCGCCGGCGACTCGCCGGCCGCCAGGAGCGCGGCGTCGACGTCGCCGCCCGGGAGGACGAGCACGGTCGTCGGGGCGCTCGCGCCCGCGGGGAACGACTGCTGGAGGATCTCCTGCCCCTGGACCGCCTCGACCGAGCCCCGGAAGCCGTTCGAGCTCGTGAGCTCGTCGTCCAGGGTGAGCGTGCCGACGGAGACGACGGCGAGCGCGATCGCCGTGCCCACCCAGACGCGGCGGCGGCGCGGCTCGATCCACTCGCCGAGACGGCGCCAGGCGCCGCGTGACGCCCGGTCCTCCGATCCGTACCGCGGCACGAAAGGCCAGAACGCGCGGCGGCCGCCGATCAGGAGCAGCGCCGGGAGCACCGTCAGCATCGCGGCCGCGGCGACGGCGATGCCCATCGCGCCGACGGGCCCGAGGCCGGCCGTCGTGTTCAGCTCGGCGACGGTCAGGCAGAGGAGCGCCGCGACGACGGTGCCCGCCGAGGCGAGGATCGCGGGTGCGGCCTGCCGGACGGCGATCCGCATCGCCTCGTGCTTGTCCTCGACGAGGCGCAGCTCCTCGCGGTAGCGGGCGGTGAGCAGCAGGGCGTAGTCGGTCCCGGCGCCGAACACGAGCACGAGGAGGATCCCTCCGACCTGGCCGTTGATCACGACCCCGGCCGAGGCGAGCAGGTACCCGAGCCCGCGCACGACGCTCTCGGCGAAGAGCACCGCGAGCAGGGGCAGGATCCAGAAGATCGGGCTGCGGTAGATGATCACGAGCAGCACGAAGACGAGGGCCGCGGCGGCGAGGAGGAGCGTCGAGTTGACGCCTTCGAACACCTTCGCCGCGTCGGCCGAGAAGCCGGCCGGCCCGGTGACCTCCCCCTCGAGGCCCGCAGGCAGGGCGCCGTCGATCACGCCGCGGATCTCCTCGACGCCGTCCACGAGAATGTCGATGTCGTCGTTCGCGTCGATCGGGACGTTCACGAGCAGGGCCTTGCCGTCCTCCGACGGGACCGCCGGAGCAGGATCGCCGACGCCGGCGGCACCGGCGGCGGCGATCTCGACGCGGATGCGCTCGACGGCGGCCCGGTCCTCGGCCGTCAGCCCGCCGTCGTTCCGGAAGACGACCGTCGCCACGGTCGGATCGCCGTCGGCGAAGCCCGCGTCGGCCTCGAGCACGCGCACCGACTCGGCGTCTCCCGGCAGGAAGCTCGCGGGGTCGTTCTCCTGCGCGCTCTCGAACTTGCTCGCGAACGGCCCGAGGACGCCGAGGAGGAGGATCCAGGCGATCAGCACGAGCCACTTCGAGCGGCGACCCGCGACGACACGTGCGAAGCGGCTCACGCGGGCGCCCCGTCCACGGTACGGCAAAACATGGACATTAGATTGACAATACCAGTGAGGGCCGCCCCGCGGCTCAGGTGAGGGCGCTCGCGATCTCCTCCGCGTACGCGCGCGTCCCGAGCGGCTCCCCGGTGACCCGGGCGACGAGCGCGTCCCACCGCACAGACTCGCCGGGGGCGAAGAGCCGGGCCGCCAGCAGCGCACCGGCCTCGGGCCGGTCGACGAGCCCGCCCACCTCGCGGCGGAGCGTCGCCGTGAGCTGCGTCGCGATCAGGTCGCCGTAGAGGTAGGTGTGGTAGTAGACGGGGGCGCAGGCGACGTGGACCTTCGCCGCCCAGTCCGGGGCCCGGCGTCCGTCCGGCGGCGTCACGCGCTGGTGGCGTCGGACGAGCTCCCACCAGACGCCGTCGAGGTCCTGGTCGGGGTCGGCGTACAGGTGGCGCTCGAACGTCGTCATCACGAGCACCCACCGTGCGAAGACGACCGCCGCGGCGGCACGGGTCGCCCGCAGGCCAGGAGCAAGGCCCTGCGCGTCGGCCGCGCTCAGGCCGGCGACCCGCTCGAGCCACTCCGGATCCGCGTACATCCGCCCTCCGAGGATCGCCATCCCCTCCGTCGCCGTGAGGTGCGCGTCGCGGAGCAGCCACGGCAGCGCCGCGTCGTGGCCCGACGAGAACACCGCGTGGCCGAGCTCGTGGAGCATCGTCGCCATCCAGGCCGCGTTGGGCACGACGTTGGACAGGACGCGCACGTCCCCCTCGCGGTCGACGTCGAGGCAGAACGCGTGCTGGCTCTTGCGCTCGCGCGGATAGAGGTCGCTGCGCTCGAGCACCGGCCGGGTCTCGAGCCCGAGGCCGTCGTACGTCCGCTGCGCGAGCGCGACGACGTCGCGGCCCTCGAAGACGTGGTCGAGGTCGACCCCACCGTCGGGCGGGACACGCTGGAAGAAGGGGTCGCCGTAGTGCCAGGGGCGGAGCTCGGACTCGGCGCAGCCGAAGCGCTCGGCGAGCGAGCGGTCGAGCGCCGCCTTCCAGCGCGCGAACGGCTCGGCGGTGATCCGGTCGACCTCGGCGAGCGTCGCGAGGAGGCGACCCTCGTCCATCTCCGACGCCTCGACGGAGAGCGCGAACCAGTCGCGTCGCCCGAGCAACCGCGCCACGTCGTTCCGGAGCCGCGCCAACTCCCGGACGTCGTCGGCCACCGCGGCGCCCACCGTCTTCGAGGCCTCCCAGGCCTCGCGTCGCTCGGCGGGATCGTCGCTCCGGAGCAGGATCCGCTTGATCTCGTTGTCGGACACGGCCACGCCCCCGACGACCCCACGGTGCTCGACGAAGCGCGTCTCGACCGATGCCTCGAGCTCGACGATGCGTCGGCGCAGCGAGGCGGGGACCTGGTGCGGCAGGAGCGCCCCGTGGAGGAGGTCGAACCGGCGCCGGGCCAGCGGGTCGCGCCCGTTCGCGCGGGCTGCTGCGACGGCGGCGAACGCCTCTGCGTCGGCGAGCGCGTCGGTGAGCGCCAGCGTGGTCTCGACGCGTCGCGCCTCCGTCGCCTCGGTCGCCTCGATGCTCGCCTCCCAGCCGGCGAGGTTGGCGGCCAGCGACCGCGGACGCAGTCGCTCCTCGAGCTCGGCCACGACGTCGCGCGTCACGCCCGGAGCCTAGACGAGGGACCGGGAGGGGAGCACGTGCCAGGGGTCACCGCGCATCCGGGGGCGCCGGGCATCATGAGAGCGTGACCGCGTTCGACGTCGCTCCCTCCTCGTTCCCGCAGGCGGAGGAGCGCGCGCGCCTCGAGCGGCGCGTCCGGGTCCTCGCCTGGACGGGGAACCTGTGGCACGTCGCGGAGTTCGCGATCGCGATCGCCGCGGGGATCGCCGCCGGCTCGATCGCGCTGATCGGGTTCGGCCTCGACTCGGGCGTCGAGGTGATCGCCGGCGTCGTCATCCTCTGGCGCTTCTCCGGCACCCGCCTCCACTCGGTGCGGTCGGAGCGCAGGGCGCAGGAGCTGATCGCCGTCAGCTTCTACCTGCTCGCCGCGTACGTGGCGGTCGAGGCGCTCCGCACGCTCGTCATGGGTGTGGAGCCGGAGGTGAGCTGGGTCGGGATCGGGCTCGCCGCCTTCACCGCGCCGACGATGCCGATCCTCGCGGCGGCGAAGGGCCGTGCCGGACGTCGGCTGCACTCCGCCGCGACCGTCCAGGAGAGCCGGCAGACGATGCTCTGCGCCTACCTCTCGGTCGCGCTGCTCGTCGGCCTCGGCGCGAACGCCCTCTTCGGCTGGTGGTGGGCCGACCCGCTCGCAGCGCTCGTGATCGCGGCGATCGCCGTGCGCGAGGGCAGGCTCAGCTGGCGCGGCGAGGGCTGCTGCGCCGGCGGCCACGGTCATCCCTAGCGTCGCCCCGGGCGGCCCGGTGCGGATCCCGGCGGCGACACCCGGTCGGGGTCGACCGGCCACGCGCACGTGCCCCTAGGCCGCGCTCGCTTCCCCGTAGCGGATCGTGCGCGTCCCCTCGTCGAACGCGCCGAACGACTGCCGCCAGGCGAGGTCCGGCCAGCGGTACTCGGCGCGGCCTTCGCGGACGTGGAAGGCCGCCGTGTACAGCGTCCCGATGCCGCGCTCGTAGCCGCGCGAGTAGAGCGGAGCCTCGAGGAAGGCCGACACGAACTGCTCGACGCTCGTCGACCCGTGTGCGAGCAGGTCGGCGAGGCGTCGCTCCCGCTCGATCGTGCGCGTGGCCCGGGCGTGCTCCGCCCACTCGACCCGATGCTGGTGGTTCGTCGCGACGACGGCGGGCGAGAGCACGGCACCGCGATCCGGTGACAGGTACGCGGTGCAGACGTCGCCGCTCCGGTCGACGATCGTCAGCGTGTGGGCCAGGTGGAACGGGAGCCGGCGAAGCACGTTCCGTGCCGCGTCGGTGGTCTCGCAGGTCTCGAGCAGGTAGCGGACGACGAGCGGGACGCCGAAACCGGTGCCGACCACCTTCCGGCCGCCGAACGCGAGGGAGACCGCCAGCCCGGCCTCGTTGATCCCGTCGAGGAGGCCCCAGACGCAGTCGCTCGTCCCGATCACGCTGTGGGCGCCCCAGCGCGAGTGCACGATCGCCCCCTCGAGCCGTTCGGGGGCGTAGTCGTAGTTCCGGGCGAGCACGGGGTCCCCGCGCCGCAGGACTGCCTGCGAGCAGCCCGAGAGGTACGAGGGCGGTGTCCACATCGCGAGGAACCGCGACTCGAGGTCGCCGCCCCCGACGAGCTCGCACACCGCCTCGTACACGGGGACGAGCTCGGGCATGTGCTCGCGCAGGGCGCCCGCCGCCTCGGCGTACGACGTCCTCGCCGCCTCGCCCTCGCTCAGGAACCAGTCGTGGTACCGGGGCCAGTGCCGGTCGAAGTGCTCCGCGAGGCGCGGCCCGGGCTCGATCTGCTCGAACGCCTCGAAGGTGATCTCCGCCCGCACCGCTGCATTCTTGCGGACGACGCGGCGCCCCCGGCGGCGACGGCGGGGCTCGAAGCCGGCGAGACGGGTGATCGGGACGCAGTCGCGGTGGACGGCGTGCGACAACGCGCCGAGAGGCAGGGACGGAGGGAGCGCCGTCATCGCCGGATGTCGGCGCGACCGAGGGCGCGGCCTCGCGGTGCGTGACGCCTGCACGACGTCCTGACCTCGCCCCGATCGACCGGTCAGAGCAGCTTGAACGAGAAGGGATCCGGCTCGCGCGCGGGCTCCGGCTCGTGCGGCGGCAGCGGCACCGTCTCGAACTGGCGCTTGATCCCCGCGATCCACGTCCGCGCGCGGTCCGTGAGCTCGTGCTCGTCGGTCTGCAGGCGGCCGCGGGTGACGAGGATGCCGAGGTCGGCTCCGGGGTACCGGTACCCGCCCTGCTGCGCGATGCGGAGGTAGAACGCCTCGTCCTCGTCGGCGACGGTGTGCCAGTCCGTGGCGCGCCGGACGAAGCGGATCCCGCCGTGGGACCGGGGGTCGAGCCGCCAGATGCCCGAGCGTGGCGCGGCCGTGATCACCTCGGTCTTGCGCGCCGTGTCCTTGAGGATGAACTGGCTCCACTCGTCGAGCGCGCCGGGTTGCGCCCAGCCCTCGTTCAGCGCGTCGACGTCGATCTCGTACTCGACGCCCATGAACTCGAGCAGGTGGAAGAGGAAGAGGGGCATGTCGCCGTAGGCGACCGCCGTCACGTTCGTCATCGAGCTGGCGCCGGTGACGCGAGGGTTGAGCTCGCCGAGCCACATCTCGCCCGAGTCCATGTCGGCGAGGAAGTCGAGCTCGAAGTAGCCGCGGTAGCCCTCCCGTCGCAGGCGCTCGCCCATCTGCGTCGTGTAGCGGCGGGCGAGCGCGCGGTGGCGCTCCGAGAGCGCGGTCGGGAAGACGTCGTTCCCGCACCAGCCGCCACCGTAGGGCGTCAGCTCGGGGAAGCCGGTGAGCTCGGTCATCAACGGGCCGACGAGCGTGCCGTGCCTGGTGATCACGCCCTCGATCGCCGCCTCACGACAGGTGATCCGACGCATCACCTTGAGCTCCTCGTCGACGAGCTGCTCGGCGTGCTCGGCCCAGTCGCTCTCGCTCGAGAGGAAGAACGTCGTCTGCCCCGAGTCGCCGTACGGCGTCTGCACGACGAGCTCCTCGCCGAGCCCGGCGCCGTCGGCGAGCCCGCGGAGCTCCGCGTAGCTCGACGCCCGGCCGAGCGTGTTCGGCACGCTCGGCACGCCCGCCTCGTCCCCGAGGCGCGTCGTCTCGATCTTCGAGTCGAGGCGGTGACGAAGCGCGGCGGACGGGAACGCCACCTCCAGCCCGGCGTCGGCGGCGAGCCGCTCGGTCTCCTCGTCGAACATCAGGAACAGCGCCTTGCCGCCGTGCGGCTTGACGCGGTCGACGACCTCCTTGTGGCCGAGCAGGTAGTTGCAGATCTCCTCGATCGAGGAGAACTCCGGCGGCGCGAGATGCTTGGGCACGAACACGCGGGGGTGGTGCCCGTCGAACGAGTCGTAGTAGTTGACGAACCCGAAGCCGCGCACCCAGCGGTCCATCCCGAGCAGGTTGAAGGCGGTCGCGGAGACGAACCAGACCGGCGTGTCGTTCGTCCGGAAGAACCGCCGGATCGCCGAGACACCGCGCAGGACGCCGTCGTCGCGTGGCCGCCCGGTTCGCGGGTCGACCTCGACGACCGTCCAGCCCTCGGGCGCCTCGGGGAGCTCGGCGGGCGGCTCCTGCGACGCCGCCGGGGCGGTGGGCGGGATCGGCTCGCCGGGCTCTCCTGCCGGCTCGGCCGGGGGCGCCGACGTCTCGGGGGGCGGGCTCGGCGGCCCGCCCGGCGCGACCCCGGGCGCCGCTTCGACCCGCGTGCGGCGACGGAGCCACGCGAGGACGGCGGCGAGCGCCGCGAGCACCGCGAGCAGGCGAACCTTCACGCGGCCACTCCGCACCAGTCGCACACGAGAGCCGCGAGCACCTGTGCGGTCTCGACGACCGAGGGGATGTGCACCCGCTCGTCGACCCCGTGGATCCGCTCCGCATGCGGGCCGAAGCACACGGCGGGCACCCCGGAGGCGACGAAGACGCGGGCATCGGTCGTCGCGGTCGTCGCCGTGCGCTCCGGGGGGACGCCGGTGACCCGCTCGTGCGCCGCGGCGAGCGCCTCCACGATCGGGGCGTCGGCCGGCACCGCCACGCCCTGGCCGGCGAAGCCGTCGTAGCGGACGCGCGGCGGGTGCGCGACGAGGTACGGGTGGTCGTGGGCGGCGCGATCGACGGCCGCCTCGACCCGCGCCTTCAGCTCCTCGACGCTCTGTCCGGGGTAGAGCGCCAGGCGGCACGACAGCGAGCACTCCGCGGCGACGGTCGACGGCCAGTCGCCGCCCGTGATCACGCCGAGGTTGAGGTTGATCGGATGCTCGAACAGGTCGTACGGGGGCGGCGGGTCGGCGTTCAGCTCCACCTCCAGCTCGCGCAGGCGGGCGACGACCGGGAACACCGCCTCGATCGCGTTGACGCCGACCCCGGCGTCGCCGACGTGCGCCGGGATCCCGGCGATGTCGATGTGGAACCAGAGCACGCCGACCTGGGACACGGTGACGGCGCGGGGGAACGGCTCGGGGATCACGACCGCATCGGCGCGATGCCCGGCGAGGAGGCACTGGAGCGCGCCGTTGCCGCCGCACTCCTCCTCGACGACCGACTGCACGAGGAGGTCGCCGAGCGGCGTGAGCCCGAGCCGGCGCAGTGCGCGAACGACGCCGACGATCGCGACGAGGCCCGCCTTCATGTCGCCCGCACCGCAGCCGAGGAGCCACTCGCCGTCGCGGCGCGCCGCGAACGGCGCACCGCTCCACAGGCTCTCCGCCGCCGGCGGCACGACGTCGACGTGCCCGTTCAGGAGCAGCGACCGGCCCGTGCCGGCGCCCTCCCACGTGGCGACGACGTTCGACTTGCCGCCGACGTCCCAGGTGAACGGCGCGGCGAGCGGGTGCGCGCGCAGGGCGTCGGCGTCCATCGGGATGCGACGCGGCTCGAGGCCCGCGTCGCGGAGCGCCTCCTCGACGATCGCCTGGCCGGGCTCCTCGTTGCCGAGCGTCGTCGGGGCCTCGACGAGCCGGACGAGCAGGTCGTCCATCACTTCGGCTTCGGCAGCGAGGGCGCGCGCCAGCTCGTCGTCGGCGACCCGGGTCGGAGCGGTGGCCGGCCGTGCCATGCGGCGAGCGTACCAGCGTCGCAGCGGAGGACGGCACCGCCGCGCGACCGCTGATTCTTCCCTGCATCGACACCACATTTCGTCCCGCGGACGGTCTCCGCAGAGCGACGATCCGGGTGCGTGCGATCGCGACTCCGACCGCTCCTCGCCGAGCTCCAGGCGCACACGACGTGGAGCGACGGGAGACCGCGCGCCGAGCCCGGCCGCCGGCGCTCCGGGCGCCCCACGCACGTCGCACGCGTCGAGGCACCGCCCGCCCTCGCGGCCGAGCGCGACCGGTAGTCTCCGCCCGTGGCCGCGACGGCGACGACGACGCTCCCGTACGACTGGTACGCGGACCCGTCCGTCCTGCGCCTCGAGCAGGAGCGGATCTTCGCGCGGTCGTGGCAGTACGTCGCGCGCGTCGGTCAGGTCGCGGAGCCCGGCGCGTTCGCCGCCGCGCGCGCCGGTCACGTCCCGATCGTCCTCGTCCGCGGTCGCGACGGCGTGCTCCGCGGGTTCGTCAACGTCTGCCGCCACCGGGGCTTCGTGCTGTGCGAGGGCGACGGTCGCCGTGAGACGCTGCAGTGCCCGTACCACGCGTGGACGTACGAGCTCGACGGGTCGCTCCGCTCGGCGCCGAGGAGCGACCACGAGCCGGGCTTCTCGCGCGAGGGTCTCGGGCTCGTCCCCGTGTCGGTCGACACGTGGGGGCCGTTCGTGTTCGCGAACCCGGATCCCGACGCGGCGCCGCTCGCGGAGACGCTCGGCGAGCTCCCCGAGCTCCTGCGCGACGGCGGCGTCGACGTCGACGGGCTGCAGTTCGGCCTCCGGGCCGAGATCGACCCGTACGACGCGAACTGGAAGGTCGTCGTCGAGAACTTCCTCGAGTGCTACCACTGCTCGATCGCCCACCCGACGCTGTCCAGGGCGATCGACGTCGGCCGCGACTCCTACCGGCTCGAGACCCACCCGACGTTCTCGAGCCAGATCGCGGAGCCGCGCGACGGCGGCGGCGGCGTGTACGACGCCTCCGGTGCGCTCGACCGCGGGCAGTTCCACTTCCTCTTCCCGGGCACCGTGGTCAACGTGATGCCCGGCCGGCCTAACCTCTCGATCGGCCCGATCGTCCCGGACGGGGCGGAGCGGACGCTCCGCTTCCTCGACTACTTCTTCGCGCCCGACGTCGAGCAGGCGTGGATCGACGACTACCTCGCGCTCGACGACCTCGTCGGGGCGGAGGACCGGGTGCTCGTGGAGCGGGTGCAGGCCGGCGTGCGGACGGGCGCGATCCCGCACGGGCAGCTGCTTCCCGAGTCGGAACGGCTGATCGCGCACTTCCAGGGGCTCGTGGTCTCCGCGCTCGGCGCCGAAGAGGAGTAGGGCGATGGCGACGCGGACGGAACCGAAGCGCTCGCGGCTGATCAACCGCGAGCTCTCGTGGCTGGACACGAGCGAGCACCTGCTCGAGCTGGCCGCGGACGAGACGATCCCCTTGCTCGAGCGCGTGAAGTTCTGCGCGATCTTCTCGTCGATCCTCGACGAGTTCTTCATGGTGCGGGTGGCCGGGCTGATCGAGCAGGAGCAGTCCGGGCTCGCGGTGCGGTCGGCCGACGGCCTCACCCCGACCCAGGCCCTGGCGGAGATCCGCGAGCGCGTCGCCGCCCTCACGCACCAGCAGTCGCGGCTCTGGAAGAAGGTCCTGCGCCCCGAGCTCGCGGCGGCAGGGATCGTCGTCGTCGGCATCGACGGCTGCTCCGAGGACGAGCTCAGACAGCTCGGGCGCTACTGGGAGCGCGACATCTACCCGGTGCTGACGCCGCTCGCCGTGGGCCCCGGGCAGCCGTTTCCGTACATCTCGGGTCTCTCGCTCTCGCTCGCCGTGATCGCGACGCATCCCGACCGTGGCGAGCGCTTCGCGCGGATCAAGGTCCCGGAGGGCCTCGACCGCTTCCTGCCCGTCGAAGGGAAGCTCGTGCCGCTCGAGGCCGTGATCGGCCACTTCCTGCCCGCGCTCTTCCCGGGGATGGAGATCGTCGAGCGCGCCGTCTTCCGCGTCACGCGGGACGCCGACTTCGCGGTCTCCGACGAGGCGGACGACCTGCTCGAGGCGATCGAGTCCGAGCTGCGCCGGCGCCGCTTCGGCGACGTCGTGCGTCTCGAGGTCTCGGCCTCGGCGTCGAGCCGGCTGATCGACCGTCTCGTCACCGGGCTCGGCATCGAGCGCACCCAGGTCGTCGAGGTCGAGGGCCCGCTCGACCTGTCCGAGACGATGCAGCTCGTGGGCATCGACCGCCCCGACCTGAAGGACGACCCCTGGGTCCCGGTGGCGCCGCCGCGCCTCGCGGACGTGCGGAACGCGGCGCGGCTGTTCGAGGAGATCCGCAAGGGCGACGTCCTCACCCAGCAGCCGTACGAGTCGTTCCGGGCGACGTTCGAGGCGTTCGCCCGGGCCGCCGCGGCCGATCCCGACGTGATCGCGGTGAAGACGACCGTGTACCGGACGAGCGACGACTCCGCGCTCGTGTCCGCCCTCGTCGACTGCGCCGAGCAGGGCAAGCAGTCGGTCTGCCTCGTGGAGCTCAAGGCCCGGTTCGACGAGGTGCGCAACATCGAGTGGTCACGCACGATGGAGCAGGCTGGCGTCCACGTCGTGCACGGCTTCCACGACCTGAAGATCCACGCCAAGATGACGCTCGTCGTGCGCCGCGAGCGCGACGGCCTGCGGCGCTACGTCCACATCGGCACCGGGAACTACAACGCCGCGACCGCCCGCGTCTACGAGGACGTCGGGATCTTCACCGCGGACGAGGAGATCGCGGCCGACGTCGCCGAGCTCTTCAACTACCTGACCGGCTTCGCCGAGCCGCAGCGGTTCCGCAAGCTCGTCGTCGCCCCGGTGTCGATGCGCGCGCGGGTGATCGAGGAGATCCGGCGCGTGACCGCGGCCGCCGAGGGGGGCGCACACGCGCGGATCCGCATCAAGCTCAACCAGCTCGTCGACCCGACGATCATCGACGAGCTGTACGCCGCCTCGCAGGCCGGTGCGACGATCGACATCGCCGCCCGGGCGATCTGCATGCTCCGGCCCGGTGTCGAGGGCATGTCGTCGCGGATCCGCGTGCGGTCGATCTTCGGCCGCTTCCTCGAGCACAGCCGCATCTACTCGTTCGAAGCGGGTGACGACGTGCGGATGCTGATCGGCAGCGCCGACCTCATGCCGCGCAACCTCGACCGCCGCATCGAGGTGCTCCTGCCGGTGGAGAGCAGCCGCACCCGACACGAGCTGAACGCGATCCTCGACAGCGTCTTCGCCGACAACACGTTCGCCTGGGAGCTCGCGCCGGACGGCACCTGGAACCGACTCACGCCCGGGAAGGGGCAGAAGACCCACGTGCACCAGGCGGTGATGCAGCGCCGGGCACGAACACGCGCGAAGCGCGCCCGCGACGCGCGGAACCGTCCCTGAGCCCGGACGACCGCGTCGTCACCACCGGATCGGGCCCGCGCGCCCTGCCGGCGCCGCCGGGGAGAGGTCAGGGCCGGACGAGCGGCTTGTAGCGGATCCGGTGCGGCTCGAGCGCCTCGGGACCGCGCGTCTCGGTGACCCAGGCCGCGTACTCCTCCCAGCTGCCCTCGAACCACGTCACCTGCGAGTCACCCTCGAACACGAGCATGTGCGTCGCCACCCGGTCGAGGAACCACCGGTCGTGCGAGATCACGACGGCGCAGCCGGCGAAGTCGAGGAGCGCCTCCTCGAGCGCGCGCAGCGTGTCGACGTCGAGGTCGTTGGTCGGCTCGTCGAGCAGCAGCAGGTTCCCGCCGGAGCGGAGGAGCTTGGCGAGGTGGACGCGGTTGCGCTCCCCCCCGGAGAGGGCCTTCACGGGCTTCTGCTGGTCGCCGCCCCGGAAGTTGAACCACGACACGTACTGCCTCGAGTTCACCTCGCGCCGGCCGAGGGTGATCGTGTCGTGCCCGCCGGAGATCTCCTTCCACACCGTGTTCTCGGGCGCGAGGTCGGCGCGGGCCTGGTCGACGTACGCGAGCTCGACGGTGTCGCCGATGCGGAGCGCGCCGCCGTCCGGCTCCTCCTCGCCCGCGATCATGCGAAACAGCGTCGTCTTCCCGGCGCCGTTCGGGCCGACGACGCCCACGATCCCCCCCGGCGGCAGCGAGAACGTGAGGTCGTCGATCAGCAGTCGGTCGCCGAACCCCTTGCGCAGGCTCTCCGCCTGCACGACGACGTCCCCGAGCCGGGGGCCGGCGGGGATGTGGATCTCGACCGTGTCGAGGCGGACGCTCTGCTCCTCGGCGAGGAGCCGCTCGTACGCGGCGAGCCGCGCCTTCGACTTCGCGTGCCGCGCCTTCGGGCTCATGCGCACCCACTCGAGCTCGCGCTGCAGCGTGCGCCGGCGGGCGGCCGACTGCTTCTCCTCGCCGGAGAGCCGCGCCTCCTTCTGCTCGAGCCACGACGAGTAGTTGCCCTGGAACGGGATGCCGCGCCCGCGGTCGAGCTCGAGGATCCAGCCGGCGACGTTGTCGAGGAAGTACCGGTCGTGCGTGATCGCGATCACCGTGCCGCGATAGTCGGCGAGGAAGCGCTCGAGCCAGGCGACCGACTCGGCGTCGAGGTGGTTCGTGGGCTCGTCCAGCAGCAGCAGGTCTGGTGAGGAGAGGAGCAGCCGGCAGAGCGCCACGCGACGCCGTTCGCCGCCCGAGAGCGTGGTCACGTCGCGGTCGCCGTCGGGCACGCGGAGCGCGTCCATCGCGCGGTCGAGCGTCTGGTCGAGGCTCCACACGTCGTGGCGGTCGATCTGCTCCTGCACGCTCGCCTGCTCGGCGAGCAGGGCATCGAAATCCGCCTCGGGCTCCGCGAAGGCGGCCGAGATCGCGTTGAAGCGGTCGA
Organism: Gaiella sp.; assembly: GCF_057140465.1. Lineage (NCBI taxonomy): Bacteria > Bacillati > Actinomycetota > Thermoleophilia > Gaiellales > Gaiellaceae > Gaiella > Gaiella sp. The sequence goes on along the minus strand of NZ_DBNHWK010000016.1, from coordinate 25,088 downwards.
GCAGGTCGCGCAGCGGCCGCACACCGTCCTCGACGTTGCCGCGGACGTCCTTCGTGGGGTCGAGCTCGGGCTCCTGCGGCAGGAGCCCGACGGTCGCGCCGGGGGCGAGCTGCGCGATCCCCGACGACGGCTCCTCGAGGCCCGCCATGATCCGGAGCAGCGTCGACTTGCCGGCGCCGTTCGGGCCGAGCACCCCGATCTTCGCCCCGTGCAGGAACGAGAGCGAGATGCCCGCCAGCACCTGGCGCTCCGGGCCGTAGAACTTGTCGGCCCGGTGCATCGTGTAGATGACGTCTGCGCTCACGACCGATGAGGCTACCGACTGCCCGGCCCCCGGCCGGGCGCCGGGTCGGCATGTGTCAGGGGTCAGCCCCCTTCCGGACTCTCGCCGAGCGCCACCCGGACGTCGTGCACGAGTGCGTCGACGGTGAGATCCGCACCGGCGTTCAGCGTCGCCAGCCACTCGCCGTCGGGCCCGTAGATCCGGACCGGGGCCGAGTGGATGTCGTCGTCGCCCGACACGGCGACCGAGAGGACGCCGAAGTCGCGCCACACGCGCGTCAGCTCGTCCTCGTCACCGACGAGGTAGCTGATCCGCCCCTGTGCGCGATGGCGGCGAAGGAAGCCGGCGACCTCGGCCGGCGTGTCCTCCGCCGGGTCGACCGTGATGCCGACGACGGTGACCCGCTGCCGCTCGTCGGGTGCGAGCCGGTCGACCGCGCGGGCGGTGATCTCGCCGATCACGGGGCACGCGTCACGGCACTGCGCGTCGAGGAACGTGACCACCGCGACGCGGCCGCGCAGATCGCCGTCGCTCACCGGGCGGCCCTGCTCGTCGACGAGCGAGAACGACGGGAGCGCGATCCCGGGGGGTGCCTCGCTCCCGGTGTACGGGCCGCCGTCGAGCGGCGCGCCCCCGACGTCGCCCCCCGAGCCCCCGGTGAGCACGACGACGAGGACTGCGCCCGTGGCGAGGGCGAGGGCGCCGGCGGCGATCGCGAGCAGGAGCCGCATGGGGCGAGGGTAGATCCTGCGTGCTCACACGCGCCGCAGCACCTCGAGGTCACGCTCGTACGTGAGGAGGGCCGCCGCCTCGTCGAGGGTCACCCAGCGCGCGTCGTCGATCTCGCCCGGCGGGAGGGCGAGCTCGCCGTCGACGACCCGCATGCGCCACCAGCGCACGCGCTTCGGTCGGTCGCCCGGGCCCGTGTACCAGGTCGCCGGGAGCTCGTCCTCGAGGGCGCACGCGAGCCCCGTCTCCTCCGCGACCTCGCGGAGCGCGCACTGCTCGTCGCTCTCGTCGGGCTTGCGCTTGCCCTTCGGGAACGTCCAGTCCTCGTACCGCCTCCGATGCACGACGAGCACCTCGAGACCGTCCCTCCCGCCGCGCACGGGAACGCCGCCCGCGGCGAGCACCGGCTCGGTCACGCGACCGCGGCCCGGGCCCGCTGTTCGAAGCGCCGCCACACACTGCGCCAGGCGGCCCGGGCAGCCGCCCGCCGGGCGCGCTCGCGCTCGACGATCCGACCCGCCGCGACACCCCACTCCGGGTGCTCGACGGCGAGAGCGCGGACACGCGCCTCGGCGACCGTGCTGTCCTGGTGGTCGCCGAGGACGTCCTGGACGTCCTTGGCGGCCGACACCGCTCGCCGGCCGCGCTTGCCGAGCTCGTGCCCTGCGAGCTCCAGCGCGTAGCGGACGCGCTTCGCACGGATGCGGAGCGCGTGGAGCTCGTCGTCGGACGGCTCCTTCGGCAGCGTCGCCGCGGCACGCCGCGCGCGACGCAGCTCCTTGGCGGCGAGCGCGCGCAGCGTGGCATCGGCCTCGCCGGGGGGCACGCCGTCGACCGCGATCCCCTCCAGCCGGTCGAGCAGGGCGAAGTAGCGGTCGCTCGACAGCGCCTCGAGGACGGCGGCGCGTGCCGCGGCGCGCTCGCGCTCGAGGTCGTCGAGCAGGTGGAGCCCCGTTTCGGCGTCCTGGTCGAGTGCGGCTGCGTCTCCCTGCAGCCGCTCGACGAGCACGTCGAGGTCGCGTGCGGGCCCGAGTGCGGAGCCCAGCCAGGCGAGCTCGCCCCGGAGCTCCTCGACCCAGGCCCGGTCGACGATCGGGCGCGCCGCACGCAGGAAGGCGCGGAGCCTGCGCGTCGCGACCCGCAGCTGGTGGAGGTCCTCGATGTCCTCCCCGAGCCGGGTCCCCGGATCGTGGACGAGCATCCTGCGCGCCTGCTCGCGGATCGCGATCGCGAGCGCCTCGCGCGGCGTCGCGTCCGCGGGGACGACGTACGGCTCGACGGGCCCTGCGAGCTCGAGCGCGCGATAGAGCTTCGGCACCTGGCCGGCATCCGTGGCACCGGCGCGGCGCAGCTGCTTCTCGAGCCGGCGGAGCGTCTCCTCGTCTCCTTCGAGCAGCTCGACCTCGAGCTCGCGGAACCGGCGCGTCACGTGGACGCCGTCGAGCACGGCGACGCTGTCCTCGACGATCTCGGCTCCGTTCACACGCACCGTCTCGCGGCGCGTCCGCATCCGCGCGACCGGTACGGGAACCTGGCCGCGGAGGTGCGCAACGAGCAGGTCGAGCATCTCGACCGGTGGGTGGGCAGGCGGGCCGGGCAGCTCCAGCTCGATGCGGGAGGCGCCATGGGGGAGCTTCAGCTGCCAGAGCCCCGCACCCCCCTCGATCCGATGGCGGAGCGTGACGCCGCTCCGGGCGAGGCGCAGGTCGGGCGCGTCGTAGTAGGTCGAGACGAAGAGCCGCTCGGGCAGCGGCGCGCCAAGCTCGGGCAGGACGAACCCCTCGTCCGCACCCAGCTTGATCTCGCGCTCGACGGTCTTGCGCATCCATGCTCAGCGTACTCGTGCATCCGCTGCGGGAGGTGTGTCCGGTCGGGCGCCGACCGACTCGAGGCTCGGCCTCGTTGACGGCGCTCGCCCCGGTTGCGAGAGTGGCGACCCGGGAGAGGCGACCATGACCGAGACCTCCGATCCCACGCGTGCGCCGGTCGACGTGCTCTTCGTCTGCGTGCACAACGCCGGCCGTAGTCAGATGGCAGCCGGGCTCGTCGCCCTCCGCTCCGCGGGGCGCGCTCGCGCCCGGTCCGCCGGCTCCGCGCCCGCGGAGGTGGTGAACCCGCTCGCCGTGGCGGTGATGGCCGAGCTCGGCGTCGACCTGGCCGGAGCGACGCCGACGCTGCTGACCGACGATGCGGTGAGCGTCGCGGACGTCGTGGTGACGATGGGCTGCGGTGACGCCTGCCCGGTGATCCCGGGGAAGCGCTACGAGGACTGGCCGGTCGCCGACCCGGCCGAGGCCTCGTCGCTCGACGAGGTACGGACGATCCGCGACGAGATCGACACCCGCGTGCGACGGCTCCTCACCGAGCTCCGGGTCGCGGTCCAGTAGCTCCGTTTCGCGGAGCGTCCCCCATTCCGATCGGTCGTGCCGCCTGTGGCCGGTTCCTCCGGCGCGTGCTCGATCGATCGACTAGGGTGGCGCCGCCGTGAGGATTTCGCTCACACCGCGGACGAGCGAGTTCTTCGTGCTCTTCGCGCAGGCCGGCGAGAACGCCCTCGAGACCGCACGCCTCGTCGAACGGCGGTTTCGGGAGCACCCGAACTCCGGCGTCACGCAGGAGCAGGTGAAAGCGGCGGAGACGAAGGGCGACACGCTGACGCGGCAGACGATCCAGCTCCTCAACACCCAGTACGTCACCCCGTTCGACCGCGACGACATCTACCTGCTCGCAACCGAGATCGACGACGTCGTCGACTACCTCGAGGAGGCGTCGGACCTGCTCGGGCTCTACGGGGTCGAGATGCCGACGCGGCACGCCGTCGAGCAGTGCGCGATCATCGTCGAGGCAGTCGGGCACCTCGCCACGGCGTGCGAGAACCTGAAGGGCATGCGCGGCGTGTCACAGGCCCTCGTCGACATGAAGTCGCTGGAGGACCAGGGTGACCGGCTCCTGCGCGATGCCCTCGCCTCGCTGTTCCACGACTCCAAGATCGACCCGTTGATCGTGATCCGCTGGAAGGACATCTACGAGGCGCTCGAGCGGGCTCTCGACGCCTGCGAGACAGCGGCGAACGTGATCGCCAACATCGTCGTCAAGAACGCCTGACGATGGACGCGACTCTCGTCGCCGTCGTCGCCGTCGCGCTCTTCTTCGACTTCACGAACGGCTTCCACGACACGGCGAACGCCGTCGCCACGACGATCTCGACGAAGGCCCTGTCGCCGCGCGTCGCCGTGCTGATCGCCGCGGTCCTCAACTTCGCGGGAGCGTTCGTGTCGATCAAGGTCGCGGCGACGATCGCGAAGGGCATCGTCGACCCGTCCGCGATCACGCTCGAGATCGTGCTCGCCGGCCTCGTCGGCGCGATCACGTGGAACCTGATCACGTGGTTCCTCGGGTTGCCGTCGAGCTCGAGCCATGCCCTGATCGGCGGCGTCCTCGGCTCGGCCATCGCCGCTGCAGGCTGGGACGTCGTCCAGTGGCAGGGGATCAAGGACAAGGTCCTGATCCCGTCGCTCCTCGCACCGGTGTTCGGCTTCGTGACGGCGTTCCTGCTCATCCTCGCGATCGTCTGGACGGTGGCACGGCGCCGACCCGATCGCGTCAACCGCTTCTTCCGCCGCGGGCAGATCATCTCCGGCAGCTTCGTCGCGTTCACGCACGGGACGAACGACGCGCAGAAGACCATGGGCATCATCGCGCTCGCGCTGGTGGCGAGCGGGGAGCTCGACGCCGACTTCAGCCGTCCACCGACGTGGGTGATCGTGTCGGCGGCGCTCGCGATGGCGCTCGGGACCTATGCGGGCGGCTGGCGCATCATTCGCACGATGGGGACGCGGATCGCGAAGATCGACCCGCCGCAGGGGTTCGCGGCGCAGACCGGCTGCGCAGCCGTCCTGTGGACGACGGCGCACTACGGCTTCCCCGTCTCGACGACGCACACGATCTCCGGCGCGGTGATGGGGGCCGGATCGATCCGTGGGCTCTCGGCGGTGCGCTGGGGGGTGGCCGGAAACATCCTCGTGGCGTGGGTGATGACGATCCCCATGGCCGCGTCGGTCGGCGGGCTGATGGAGGTGCTCACGCGGCTGCCCGGCGGGACGGCGATCGTGTTCGGCCTGGCGGTCGCGATCGCCGCGACCGCGTTCGCCGCGCGTCGCTGGGAGACGAGGCGCCTCGCCCCGCCGCGGGCGGTCGAGCCCGCACCGGCGACGGCGTGAGCCGCGGCACAGGGTCGAGCCAGGACCCCGCAGAGGCCCTGACTCGACCGGCAACACACTCCCACGAGCGCCTCGCCGCCTCGACCCCGAGCTCGAGGTGATCCGTGCCTTCTCGGCCGAAGGCTCGGCCTCACATCGCGGGCGGGATCTCAGTGACTCGCGTCTGAGTACTCGTGGAACTCGCCGGTGACGAGGAACTCGGTCTTCTCGCCGATGTCGACGGCGTTGTCGCCGATCCGCTCGATGCAGCGGGAGACGACGATCATCCGCATCCCCCACTCCACGGCCTCGGGCGACAGCGTCATCCCGAGCACGGTGTCGACGACCTGACGGTTCGTCCGGTCGATGAGCTCGTCGAGGTCAGGGAGGCTGCGGGCTGCCTCGACGTCGCGCGCGGCGAACGAGTCGAGCGCGATCCGGACCATCTCGGCGGCGCGGTCGCCCATCTCGCGCAGGCCTTCGGCGAGGTCGCTCCGCGGAGTCAAGGAGGCGGAGAGCTTCGTCAGCTTGGCGATCGTCACCGACTGGTCGCCGATCCGCTCGAGGTGGATCGCGTCGTGGAGGATCGCGAGCACGAGCCGGAGGTCCGTCGCCACCGGCGTGTCGAGCGCGAGCGTCTGCTCGACGAGCTTCTCGATGCGGTGGTAGCGGGCGTCGATCTCGTCGTCGAAGGCGATCACCTCGTTGCAGAGCTCGACGTCCTGCTTCTGGAGGGCGTCGATGGCGCCACGGACGGCGCGCAGGGCGACCTCGCCGAGCTCCTGGATGCCGGCTTCGAGCACGTCGAGTCGGTGCTGGAACTCGACCCTCATCCGAACCGCCCCGTCACGTAGTCCTCGGTCCGCTTGTCGGCGGGCGAGGTGAAGATCTTCGTCGTCTGATCGTACTCGACGAGGACTCCGTGTCGGCCCTTCCCGTCCTCGTGGAGATCGACGCTGAAGAACGCCGTCATGTCCGCGACGCGTGCCGCCTGCTGCATGTTGTGCGTGACGACGACGATCGTGTACTCGCGCTTCAGGTCGTGCATCAGGTCCTCGATCCGCGCCGTCGCGATCGGGTCGAGCGCCGAGGCAGGCTCGTCCATCAGCAGAACGTCCGGCTCCGTCGCCAGGGCACGGGCGATGCAGAGACGCTGTTGCTGCCCACCGGAGAGACCGAGAGCGCTCTCCTTGAGGCGGTCCTTGACCTCGTCCCAGAGCGCCGCCTGCCGCAGGCAGCGCTCGATGCGCTCGTCCAGCCCCTTCTTCATGCCGAGCGCGCGGGGCCCGAAGGCGACGTTGTCGAAGATCGACTTGGGGAACGGGTTCGGCTTCTGGAACACCATCCCGATCCGGCGCCGCACCTCGACCGGGTCGACCGACCGCTCGTACAGGTCCTTGCCGTGGTAGAGGACGGCGCCCTCGACCTTCGCCCCGACGATCAGGTCGTTCATGCGGTTGAAGCAGCGGATGAACGTCGACTTGCCACAGCCGGACGGCCCGATGAAGGCGGTCACCGTGTTCTCGTAGACGTCGAGCCCGACGCCGGCGAGCGCGACGGCGCCGCTGTAGGAGACGGAGAGATCGCTGACCGCGAACACCTTCTCGCGACGCTCGATCTCCTCCCGGGTTACGCCGAGCGACACCTCGGCGAGGCGCGAGCTGTCGATCGACGGTGCGTGCTCGGTCGTGCGAGCGTGGGTCTCCGGGGGTGGGTGTCGTTCTTCGTCCATGTGCTCCTGATCGATCTGCGTCATCGACATCATCACCAGTTCTGTCGGAAGCGGTTGCGGAGGAGGATCGCGAGCGCGTTCATGCTGAGCACGATCACGAGCAGCACGATGATCGCGGCCGCGGCGAGCGTCTGGAACGCGGGGTCCGGGAGCTTGACCCACGTGTAGATCTGCACGGGAAGGGCCGTGAAGGCACCGAAGATCGTCGGGTCGAACGCGACGTACTGCAGCGCGCCGATCAGCAGCAGCGGCGCGGTCTCGCCGACGGCACGCGAGAGCGCGAGGATCGAGCCGGTCGCGATGCCGGGCACCGACGCGGGGAGCACCTGGCGCGAGACCACCCGCCACTTCGTCGCACCGAGCGCATAGCCGCCCTGCCTGATCGAGTCGGGGACGGCGCGGATCGCCTCGCGTGAGGCGATGATCACCGTCGGCAGCACGACGAGCGTGAGGATGATCGCGCCGGCGAGGAGGACGCGCCCGATGCCGAAGGGGCCTCGCACGACGAAGGCGAGGCCGAGGATCCCGTAGACGATCGCCGGCACCGCTGCGAGGTTCTGGATGTTGAGCTCGAGCAGGCGGTTGTACCAGCGCTCCTTGCGCGCGTACTCCTCGAGGTAGAGCGCGGTCGCGACGCCGATCGGCACGGTCATCGCGAGCAGCAGGACCGCGAGGTAGATCGTCGCGAGGATCGCAGGCCTGGCCCCCGCCTCCTCGGGAAGCGACGACGGCGGGTTGCTGAACAGCTTCCCGTTGAGCGCCGGCCAGCCGGTGACCAGCGTCTCGATCAGGAGCCACGCCAGCGTCCCGAAGGACACGGCGAGGCACAGCACCATGAAGGCCGAGAAGATGCGCGCCTGCCAGCGGCGGGACATCAGTCGTAGACCTCGCGGTACTTGCGGACGAGGCGGATCGAGATCACGTTCATGACCAGCGTCATCACGAACAGGGTGAGGCCGACCGCGAAGATCGTCTTGTACTCGATCGAGCCCGTCGGCACGTCACCGTTGCCGGTGGCGCCGATGAAGGCGGTGAGCGTCTCCACCGTCGCCCGCGGGTCGAGCGTCAGCTGCGGCAGCTGGCCGACGGCGATGAGCACGATCATCGTCTCCCCGACCGCCCGCGAGATCGCGAGCACGAACGAGGCGATGATCCCGGAGATCGCAGCCGGCACGACCACCTTGAGCGACACCTGCAGACGGTCGGCACCCAGGCCGTACGCGCCGTCACGGAGCGCCTGCGGGACGGAGGCCATCGCGTCCTCCGACAGCGACGCGACGGTCGGGATCAGCATCACGCCGACGACGAGGCCGCCGGAGAGCGGGTTGAAGATGTCGACCTCGATCCCGATGTCACGCAGGAGCGGCGTCACCGCGGTCAGCGCGAAGTACCCGTAGACGACCGTCGGGATGCCGGCGAGGATCTCCAGCACCGGCTTCAACGTGCCCCGCGTGCGCGGGCTCGCGTACTCGCTGAGGTAGATCGCCGTCCCGAGGCCGGCCGGGATCGCGACGATCAGCGCCCAGAAGGTCACCGAGAACGTCCCCACGATCAGCGGCACGACGCCGAAGCTGGCCGGCTCGAAGAGGGGTGCCCAGTTCGTTCCCGTGAAGAACTCCCACGGGCTGACCTCCGCGAAGAACTCGAGGGCGGGCAGGAGCAGCGAGACGACGATGCCGACCGTGGTCAGGAGCGAGACGAGCGCCGCGAGGCCGAGGACTCCCTTGATCAGGAACTCGCCGAACCTACGACCCGACTGGCTGAGATCGATCTCGGCCGGCTCTCGGGCCGACAGCGTGGCATCGCGCGTCGCCACGGTGCGCTGCTACCCGGTCGCCTCGTCGAGCTTCGCCAGGTTCTCGTCGATCTGCGCCTGGTTCAGCGGCACGAACTGGGCCCGCTCCGCGATTACGGTCTCGTTCTCGAGCATGTAGCGGAGGAAGTCCTCGACCTCCTGTCGCCCGAGCGACTCCGTGCTCGCGTAGACGAAGAGCGGCCGCGCGAGCGGCGTGTACTCGCCCCCCTGCGCCGTCTCGACGCTGGGCGCGACACAGCCGCTGCCACCGTCGATCTCGAGGGCGTTGAGCGTCCCCTGGTTCTCCTCGAAGTACGAGAACCCGAAGTAGCCGAGACCGCCCGGCGTCCCGGCGACGCCCTGCACGACCACGTTGTCGTCCTCGCTCGCGGAGAAGTCGGTGCGGCTCGCCCCCTCCGCGCCGTTGATCTCTTCCGTGAAGTAGTCGAACGTCCCCGAGTCGGTGCCGGGCCCGAACAGCTTGAGCGGCTCGTCCGGGAACCCGTCGCGCACCTGGCTCCAGTTGCTCACCTTCGAGCCCGGCTCCCAGATCGCCTTCAGCTCGCCGGTCGTCAGGCAGGTCGCCCAGTCGTTGCCCGTGTTGGTGACCACCGTCAGGGCGTCGTTCGCGACCTGGAGCTCGATGTACTCGACGCCGTTCTCGGCGCAGAGCTCGGCCTCCTCGTCCTTGATCGGACGGGACGCGTCGGAGAGATCGGTCTCGCCGCGGCAGAAGCGCTCGAACCCGCCGCCGGTCCCCGAGATGCCGACGGTGACGTTCACGCCCTCGGTATCCCGTTGGAAGGTCTCCGCCGCAGCCGTGACGTACGGCCCGACCGTGCTCGAGCCGTCGACGCTGACGGTGCTCGACCCACCGCCTCCACCGCCGCATCCGGCGGCGAGGAGCGCGAGCACCCCGAAGAGACCGACGATCGACACGTGAACTCTGGACATGTGCTCTCCCTCCGTGCGGCTCCGGGTCGGAGCGCGAACGACTCCTGCAGCAGTCTCGACGCGGGCGCCGCCAGTGTGGGATGCAGGGTGGTGAACATCTCGTGAAGAACTGGTTGTCGCCGGCAGGGGCGGGCTCGCGCTCAGGCCGGGAACGTGCACCGGATCTCGAGCCCCGCACCGAGCCCTCCACGCGCGTCGACGGAGCCCCCGGCCTGGGTGACGATGTGCTTGACGATCGCGAGCCCGAGACCGGTTCCCCGCGAGGCCCGCGAGCGGTCCGACCGGTAGAAGCGCTCGAACAGCCGCGGCAGCTCCGCCTCGGGCACGCCGATCCCGTCGTCCGTGCCCCGCAGGACGATGCCGCCGGGAGCGCGCTCGACCGCCAGCGTGAACGCCGCTCCTGGGCCTGCGTAGCGGATCGCGTTCTCGGCGAGGTTCTGTCCGATCACGCGCAGCAGGCGCGGCCTGATCTCGAGCTCGATCGCGGGGTCGCCGTCGATCGCGATCGCGACCCCCGCGCGGCTCGCCCTGTCGGCGAGCTCGGCGGCGACGGTCTCGAGCTCCGGCAGGACGGGAACGGCGCCGAGGGAGACGACCCGGGCCCCGGACTCGAGCTCGCTCAGGAACATCACCTCGTCGATCAGCTCGCGGATCTGCTCGACCTCAAGCCGCGCCTGCCCGGTGAGCGCCTGGACGTCTTCGCCCGGCAGCGCCGCCGTCTCCAAGAGGGACAGGAGCCGGGCGAGAGGCGTCCGCAACTCGTGCGAGACGGCCGCCGTGAACCCGGTACGGAGCTCCTCGTAGGCGGTCATGTCCCCGGCCTGGCTCAGGTAGACGAGGCGCTCGCGCCGCCCACCGACCTCGATCGGGACGATCAGCGGGACGACGCCGGCCTCGCCGGAGAGCAGGCCGGCAGGAATCCGCTCTCCCTCCTCGAGATCGTCGATCGACTGGCGAGCCCGGCGGCTCGCGAGCACCACGCGGTCGTCCGCGTCCAGGACGACGACGGCCTCCCTGCTCTCCTCGACGAGCAACCGCCCTCGCTGGGAGTCGGCCTCCACGGGCCCGTTGTACCATCGCGCGCCGCACGGCCCGGCGATGCGTCGTCGTGCGCGGCGATCCGGACGGTCACGACCTGTCCACCGGCCGAGACCGCCTGCCGGCTCCGACCCCGTGACGGATCGTCACAATCTCGGGCGATGGCGAGCGTGCTGATCATCGAGGACGACGAGGTGATCGCCCAGGGAATGGCCCGGCACCTGCAATCGGCGGGGTTCGACGCGGTCGGCGTCGCGAATGGCGAGACCGGCCTCGCCCGCCTGCGCTTCGAGCGTCCCGACGTCTGCGTGCTCGACCTGATGCTCCCCGGTGTCGACGGGTGGAAGGTGATCGAGCAGGCCCGCGGCGAGGGGATCGGGACGCCGATCGTCGTCGTCTCGGCGCGCGGGACCGAGCACGACCGCGTCCACGCGCTCGAGATCGGCGCCGACGACTATCTCGTGAAGCCGTTCTCGATGAAGGAGCTGGTCGCGCGCGTCGGCGCGGCCGCCCGTCGCGGGACGAGGACGCAGGACCCGAGGCGCGGCGAGGAGATCGTGATCGAGGAGCTCCGCCTCGACCCGAGGAACGTCCAGGCCTACGTCGACGGGGTGTCGGCGGATCTCACCCCGACCGAGTTCCGGCTGCTGTACGCGCTCGCGCTGGAGACGGGCCGCGTGCTCACGCGGGACGAGCTGCTGCAGCGCGTCTGGGGACGACGGGCGTCGCACCGCGACCGCACCGTCGACGTCTTCGTGCGCAAGTTGCGCGAGAAGGTCGACGCACGCGCCACGAGGCACACGTTCCTGCAGACGCGCTACGGCGTCGGGTACAAGCTCGAGCCCGAGCCGAAGTAACGCGTGGGGGAACCCGTGGTTCCCCCACGAGCCCCCTCCTTGCCGCAGCGACCGGGCGGGCGGTTTCCCGCCTCCCGCCGGGCGAAGCCCGGCTCCGGCCGTCCGGCGCGACGACGCACGGAGCACGCGCCGGCGCACGACTGCGGCCGACCACCGTGGAACGCCGTCTGCGCGGTAGCCTGATCCGATGCCGGAGAGCGCGGAGGAGATCTACGCGCGGGCGCTGGCGGCGGCAGGCGCCGACGGTCGCCTGCCGATGCCTCCGGTCGAGGACTGGGAGACGTTCCCCTTCGACGGCGACATCCGCGCGCGGCCGCTGCTGCCGCCGGTCGACGTGGAGGCACCACGGTCCGGCGAGAGCGAGGCCGACTGCTGGCGGTGTGCCCACGGCCTCGAGGAGGCGATCTGGTCCGACGAGCGCTGGCTCGTGACCTCGCTCGGCCGCCCCTCCGGCCTGCCCGTCGTCGTCATCCTGTTCCCGCGTGCGCACCACGACCTCGACGACCTGCCCGGGGTGCTCGCCCGGGAGCTCGGGCCGATGCTCCTGCGCGTCGAGGCCGCCGTGCGCTCCGTGGGCGAGGTGGGGCGCGTGCACGTGTGCCGCTGGGGCGACGGCAGCGCGCACCTCCACTGGTGGTTCATGGCGCGCCCGGCGCGGCTCCCGCAGCTCGTCGGCAGCTTCGCCGCGATCTGGGACGACATCCTGCCGCCGACACCCGAGCCGATCTGGCGCGAGAACCTGGCGGTGGTCGGCCGGGCGCTCGCCCGGGACGGCGGCACGGCGCACCTCTGAGCGCGGGGACGCCGACTCGTCCCGTGGTCCGACGAGGCGCCCGGCAGGTGGCGCGTCGCACGGGGCCGAAGGTGCCGCAGGCGGCGGGCGACGAGCCGAACCCGCCCTCGCCCTCCGGGCCCGTTTCGGCGAACCGCCGAGTGACCCGGCCCGGGTGACAGTGGCCCCTCTGCTCCGGCCCGGACGAACCGACGAGTGATCCGGTCCGGGTGATTCTCCGTATAGTTTCGGTCCATAGGCGATCCCGGGAAGGGCCCGGGATTCCTCGAATAGGAGGGGGAGGAATGAAGAAGGTCATCCTCGGCATCACCGCCGCCGCGCTGCTCGCCGTCCCGGCGACCGCTTCGGCCGGCAACGCGTACGGCAAGGAAATCCAGACGTGTTTGGGAGCTACCTACGGTCAGGCGAAGAACGCCGCCTGGGAATCAGGTCATGCATCCAAGCCGGCACTCGGGGCGAAGCTGACCGCAATTGCCCACGGGTGTGTTTCGTAGATAGCTCGACCGGTTCGTCTGCGAGGGGCGCCAGAAGGCGCCCCTCGCTGCTTCACAGAGCGCGCCGCCCGCGACGGATGATGCGTCCGCGGGCTCACCACACGAGCGCCGGAATCGCCCGCTGATGTCCGCGAGGCATTCGTCCGCGCCGCCGTCCGACCGGGTACGAGGCCGGCTGCTCGACGAGGCGGCGGTAGGGTGCCCGCGTGGCCGCCGCGCCGGAGCCGACGCCCCCGAAGCGCAGCCGCTGGTGGAAGCGGCTCGGCTTCACGGGCGTCGGGCTCGCGGTCGTCGTCGCGACGTTCTTCTTCATCCTCCCCCGGATCGCGGACTACCGCGACGTCTGGGACGTCATCACCGACCTCTCGTGGGCGTGGATCGCGGCGCTCGCCGCCGCCACCCTCCTCAACCTCTCGACGTTCGCACCGCCGTGGATGGCGGCGCTCCCGGGCCTCGGCTACCGCCAGGCGTTCGTGATGACGCAGGCGTCGACGGCGCTCTCGCTCGTCGTCCCGGGCGGCGCGGCCGTGGGGATGGCGGGCTCGTACGGGATGCTCCGCTCGTGGGGGATCCAGGCGGCGAGCGTCGCGCGGGCGGTGACGCTGACCGGCGTCTGGAACCAGCTCGCGACCTTCCTCTTTCCCGTCGCCGGCGTCGCGCTGCTCGCGGGCCGCACCGACACGGCGCCGCTGCTCGGGCTGATGGCGCTCGTCGGCGCGGGCGTGTTCGGGATCCTCGTCGCCGGGCTCGTGCTCGTGCTCTGGAGCGACCGGCTCGCACGCGACCTCGGCGACGTCGCCGCGCGGGTCGTCACCTGGGTGAAGGCGAGGATCCGCCGCGGGCCCGTGACCTGGGGCGGCGCGTCCTTCGTCCGCTTCCGCCACGACACCGCCGGGCTGCTGCGCCGCCGCTGGCACTGGCTGACCATCGCCACCCTGGCCGGGCACCTGACGGTGTTCGTCGTCCTCGTCGTGTGCCTGCGCGCGCTCGGCATCGACGCCGACCGCGTCTCGCTCGCGGAGGCGTTCGCCGCCTGGTCGCTCGTCCGCGTCCTCGGCGCGCTGCCGCTCACGCCGGGCGGCATCGGCATCGTCGAGCTCGGGCTCACCGGCCTCCTCGTCGGCTTCGGCGGCCGCAGCGCGTCGGTGGTCGCGGCCGTGCTCCTCTACCGGTTCCTGACGATCGTGCCCACGCTGGCGCTCGGCCTGCTCGGCGTCGCGACGTGGCGCTGGCACCGCCCGCGCTCGACAGCCGTCCCTTGAACGAGGGTCTCGCCCGAGGAGAGGGAGGCCGATGTCGGTGACGGCGACATCGGTAGGAGCGAATGACGACGCACGACGGACACGACTTCGAGCTGCCGCGGCTCCCCGAGCCGGAGCGGATGGCGGTCGACGACGGCTGGCCCGAAGCGCCCGAGCCGAGTGCGCCGGCGGAGGTCGACGCCCCTGCCGAGCCGACGCCGGAGTGGACGAGCATTCCCGAGACCCGGCGCGTCGTCCTCCGCGTCCACGGGGCCGAGGAGATCGAGCTCGGGCAGGCCGAGGGGCGTGAGCCGGCGGTGCGGCTCGCGCGGGAGATGATCGGCGCGATCGAGGAGGCACAGGCCCGCGGCGAGTGGCCGCTCGTCGAGGACCGCTTCATCCGGCCGGGCGCGATCGTCTCGATCGACGTCCAGCGCGCTGCCTGACGATCACTCCGACGGGGGACGAAGGGTCCGCTCCCGACGGGCGATACTCCCGTCACACCGGGGTATTGCGGCGCCCCTCGTCAGATCGGAGGACGCCGTGACCGTGGTCGACCAGCATCATCCGCGAGACCGGAACGTCGACTGGAGCCCCTCGGAGCTGCGCCGCGTCGTCGTGCGCCTCCGCGACGGCGACGTCGTACAGGTCGGCACCGCACCGAACCGCGACAGCGCGCTCGTGCTCGCACGCAGCGTGATCTCGGAGATCGACGAGCCGGGGGGCGAGTGGCCGCGGGTCGGCGACCGCCTCGTCCGCCCCGACGCCGTCGTCTCGGTCGACGTGCTCGAGGCCGCCTGAGCGCGTCGAGCGCGGTCAGGGAGGGCGGCGGAGCGCCGCGAGCAGCCGGTCGGTGTCGGGCTCGGCGCCCCCGGCGTCGTCGATCACGCGCTCGAGCGCGTCCTCGATCGCGGCCCCCGGAACGTGCACCGCCGCGAGGCGGCGAACGTCGAGCGCGGCGAGCGGGTGCGCCCGCCAGGAGAGCCTGCGCCACAGCTCGGCGCGGGCCTCCTCGTCCGGAAACGGGACCCGGACGTGCGGGAGATCGGCGACCCCGGCGGGCAGCTCCGGCGCCCGCGACTCGAGGACCGTCGGCGGCCGCCGCCCACCCGCCAGCTCGAGGACGCGATCGGCGGCTCCGCCGGCGCCCTCCTCCCAGAGCCACTCGGCGTCGTGGAAGAGCACGACCGCGTGCGGGCGCTCGGCGACGGCGAAGAGGCCGGGGAGCGCCGCCGGGGTCGACGCGCCGTGGAGCTCGACGAGCATCCTGCAGTCGACGCGCCAGGTGTCGAGCCGCAACTCCTCCGCGAGCGTGCGCACCGCGATCGTCTTCCCAACGCCCGCCTCGCCGCTGACGACCGCCGTGAGCCCGCCGGCGGGCGCAAGCGCCGCGAGCGACCGGAGCGCGGCGAGCGTGCCGGGCGGCAGGACGAGGTCGAGCCACGTGAGCTCGCGGACGCGCAGGAACGAGAGCGGGTCCGTCTCGGCCGCGGGCATGGTCAGACCGGAGCGTGCTCGACGATCCAGACCGGCCCGTCGCCCGCCTCCATGCGCACCGCGGCCGCGTCACCGGGGTCGTCGAGACGGGCCCGGAGCACCTTCACGCGGTCGCCGCCGATCGTCGTCAGCGGCCCGTCGACGGCCGTCCGGAACATCCATCGCCACGCGCGGACCTGCCGGTCGATCTCGGCTGCGGGCCGCGCCCAGTCGAGCTGGGCGTAGTCGTCCTCGAACCCGGGCGCCCACGAGGCACCCTCCTCCGACTGCGGGTCTCCCCGGTCACCTGCGAGCACGCGCCCGAGCGCCTCCGCCAGGAGCTCTGCGCTCAGATCGCGGAGCACCGGGATCAGGCCCTCGTGCGACGTGTCGGCGGGCATCGGACGCGAGCCCTGGGCGAGCACGGGCCCGGTGTCGTAGTCGGCGTCCATCAGGTGGTAGGTGAGGCCAACGACGTCGTCGCCCTCCCGGATCGCCCACGCGAGCGGGTAGGGGCCGCGATGGCGCGGCAGCAGGGACGGATGCCCGTTGACGATCCCGAGCGGCGGGATCGCGAGCACCGCAGGCGGGAGCTTCCACGGGTACCCGGTGCAGAGGCCGAGATCGGGCGCGCACGCGCGCGTGAGCTCCTCGACGCGGTCGAGCTCGTGCGCGTAGAGCACGTCGAGATCGGGCGGGGCACCCGTGAGGAGCTCCGTCGCCCGTGCGGTGCGGTCGTCGTCTCCCTCTCTGGGACGCGGCGTGATCACGGCGACGGGCTCGAGACCCAGGCCGCGGGCGACGGCCGAGAGCCCCGTCACGGCGGGAAGGATCGTGGAGTAGAGGACGACGCGCACGGCCGGATCCTACGCCTCGGCCGCGCGACACCCGCGACGCGGCGACCCGTCCTGCGGAGCCCTACCCGATCTCCCAGGTGTCGCCGCCGGTGAGCAGCGCGTGGAGGTCTCCCTCGCCCCTCTCCCCGACCGCCGCCTGCAGCTGCGCCTGGATCCCGTCCTCGTACACGCCGCGGCGAACCGCCCGGAACACCCCGAGCGGAACCGCACCGATCGTCTCCCACGTGAGCCGCGCGAGCGCGAAGGCGAGGCCGGGGTCATCCCGGGCCGGGTCGTGGACGAGCAGGCCGCCCTCGTCCGCCGGGACGACCTCGAGCGTCCCGTCCGGCGTCATGCGGATCCCCTGGTCTCCCCAGCGGACCTCGTCCCCCTCGGTCAGGTACAGGCGGTTCTCCTTGTGCTCGCGCACGCCGTCCCACGCACCGTCGTTGTAGATGTTGCAGTTCTGCAGGATCTCGACGAATGCCGAGCCCCGGTGTGCCGCCGCGGCGCGCAACACGTCGACGAGGCCCTTCTTGTCGGTGTCGATCGCGCGGGCGACGAAGGACGCCTCCGCCGCGATCGCGATCGAGAGCGGATTGAAGGGGTGGTCGAGCGACCCGAGCGGCGTCGACTTCGTCACCTTGCCGCGCTCGGAGGTGGGCGAGTACTGGCCCTTCGTGAGCCCGTAGATGCGGTTGTTGAAGAGCAGGATCTTGACGTTCACGTTCCTGCGCAGCGCGTGGATCAGGTGGTTGCCCCCGATCGAGAGCGCATCGCCGTCTCCCGAGACGACCCAGACGGAGAGGTCCGGTCGCGCCACCGCGAGGCCCGTGGCGATCGCGGGCGCGCGGCCGTGGATCGAGTGCATGCCGTACGTCTGCATGTAGTACGGGAAGCGCGCCGCGCACCCGATCCCCGAGATGAAGACGAGGTTCTCGCGCGGGATCCCGAGCTCGGGCATGAAGCCCTGGAGGACGGCGAGGATCGCGTAGTCGCCGCAGCCCGGGCACCAACGCACCTCCTGGTCGCTCTTGAAGTCCTTGGCGGTGAGCTGCACGAGGCCTCCGTCGCCCGCGCCGCCGTTGCCGCTGCCGCGCTCGCTCACAGCATCGCTCCGATCGCATCGGTGAGCTCGGCGGACTGGAACGGCGCGCCGCTGACCTTCGTGTACGAGACGGCGTCGACGAGGTACTCGGCACGCAGCAGCAGCGCGAGCTGGCCGAGGTTCATCTCGGGGACGAGCACCTTCTCGTACCGCCGCAGCACGTCTCCCGTGTTCGTGGGGAACGGGTTCAGGTGCGTGAGATGGGCCCGCGCCACCTTCTTGCCCTCCGACCGCAGACGCCGGACGGCCGCCGCGATCGGGCCGTACGTCGAGCCCCACCCGATCACGAGCACCTTCGCGTCGCCGTCGGGGTCGTCGAGGTCGAGGGCGGGGATGTCGGCGGCGATGCCCGCGACCTTGCGCGCGCGGAGCCTGACCATGAGGTCGTGGTTGTCGGGGTCGTACGAGACGTTTCCCGTCCGGTCCTCCTTCTCGAGCCCACCGATCCGGTGCTCGAGGCCCGGCGTCCCCGGGACCGCCCAGGCGCGGGCGAGCGTCTCGGGGTCGCGCTCGTACGGGAGGAAGCGGTCGCCGTCGTTGAGCTCGGTCGCGAACGTGGGCGTGATGTCCGGGAGGCTCTCGATCTCCGGGATCAGCCATGGCTCGGAGCCGTTGGCGAGGTAGGCGTTCGAGAGGAGGTACACGGGCGTTCGGTACGTGAGGGCGATGCGCGCCGCCTCGATCGCGGCGAAGAAGCACTGGGAGGGCGTCGCGGCAGCGACCACGGGCACCGGGCTCTCCGAGTTGCGGCCGAACAGCACCATCAGCAGGTCCGCCTGCTCCGGCTTCGTCGGCATCCCGGTGGACGGGCCGGCGCGCTGGACGTCGACGACCACGAGCGGGAGCTCGAGCGCGACGGCGAGGCCCACCGTCTCCGCCTTCAGCACCACGCCCGGGCCGGCGGACGCGGTCACCCCGAGGGCGCCCCCGAAGGACGCACCGAGCGCCGCCCCTGCCGCCGCGATCTCGTCCTCGGCCTGGAACGTGACGACGCCGAACTCCTTCATGCCGGCGAGCTCCTCGAGGATCGACGACGCCGGCGTGATCGGATACGCACCGAGGAAGAGCTGCAGCCCGGAGAGCCGCGACGCGGCGACGAGCCCGTAGGAGAGCGCGGTGTTGCCGTTGATCTGCCGGTAGCGCCCGGGCGTCAGCTTCGCCGGGGCGACCTCGTACGAGACGGCGAAGTCCTCGGACGTCTCGCCGTAGTTCCAGCCCGCCCGGAGCGCGCGGGTGTTCGCCTCGGCGATCTCCGGCCGGCGGCCGAACTTCGCCTCGATGAAGTCCAGCGTGGGCTCGATCGGGCGGTGGAAGAGCCACGACATGAGCCCGAGCGCGAAGAAGTTCTTCGAGCGCTCCGCCTCCCGCGGCGTGATCCCCTCGATCTCCCGGAGCGCCTCGACCGTCATCGAGGCCAGCGCGACTTGATGCACGTGGTAGTCGCTGAGCGACCCGTCCTGGAGCGGGTTCGACGAATAGGCGGCCTTCTGCAGGTTGCGCTCGTTGAACGCGTCCGTGTTGAGGATGATCGTGCCGCCCTTCGGCAGGTCCTTGAGGTTCGACTTCAGCGCGGCCGGGTTCATCGCCACGAGCACGTCGGGCCGGTCGCCCGGGGTGAGGATGTCGTGGTCGGCGAAGTGCACCTGGAAGCCGGAGACACCCGGGAGCGAGCCGGCCGGGGCGCGGATCTCGGCCGGGAAGTCGGGGAGCGTCGCGAGGTCGTTCCCGATCAGCGCCGTCTCGGTGGTGAAGCGATCGCCGGTGAGCTGCATCCCGTCACCGGAGTCACCCGCGAACCGGATGATCACCCGATCGCGGTGCTCGACTCGCTTTCCCATCGACCCTAGCCTAGCGATTCCGGCTCTGACATGTCACCGATTCCGCCGCGGGTCGATGCGTCGCACGCGACGCCTGGCGGACGCGACAGGCATTGCCTGCCTCCCCGGGGCGCCCGTCGGCGTCCCGGGGAGGCACGGCCTACGCCTTCGTGATCTCGATCGTGCGCGCCTTCACCTGCTCGAGCTTCGGGACGTGCATCTCCAGCACGCCCTTGTCGAACACCGCCTTCACGTGCTCGAGGTCGGTCTCGGTCGGCATCGTGAAGCTGCGCTCGAAGCGCTTCTCCAGCCGCTCGTGGAGGTGGAAGGTCTTCTCCTTCCTCTCCGTCTCGACCTTCCGCTCACCCTTCACGGTGAGCATGTGGTCGGTGACCTGGATCTCGAGCTCCCTCTCGTCGAACCCCGGGACGTCGAGCGAGATCACGACCTCGCTCGGGGTCTCGTACAGGTCGGCGGCGGGAAGCGGTTCCGGCGCGACTCCGACGTCCTCGAGCAGGCGGCGCATCCGCCGCTCGATCACGTCGAGATCCTGGAAGGGCGACCACTTCACGATCGTGGCCATGGCCCTCTCCTTTCCGTCGGGCCCAGGATCGCACGGACGGGGACGGGCCGCATCCGGCACACCGCCGATTCCGATCAGCGGATCCTCTGAGCCGTCGGGACGCCTAGGCCCTCCGGACGACCTGGATCCCCCAGGCGGCACCGCTCGTGAACAGCTCGTCGGCGTCGACGTCGTCCGCCCAGCCGAGGAAGTGCCGCTCCGGCTCGTCGGCCGTGGATCCGTACACGGCGAGCCTCGTCTCGACGGACTGCTCGCGCGGGAGGCCGGCGAGCAGCTCCTCGCGCCTGCGCTCGGCCTCCTCGGCGGCCGGCCCCTCGGCGTACCCCTTCGCCACTATCGGCGCGGCCGTGGGTCGAGCGCGAGCCCCGGCTTCGCGACCGTGTACACGAGCGCGTAGGCGATCACGAGGAACACGGTCAGCACGACGCTCACGGCGAGGAAGCGGCCCGCGCCGAGCGGGTCGTCGAGCCGCTCGGCGAACGGGGCGAGCACCCGCCCGGGATCGACGAGCGCGTCCCAGCTGTTGACGCCGACGAAGCGCCCGAGGTAGACGCCCACGCTCGCCAGCCCGAGCGCGAGCACGCTCGTCGCCCAGCCGGTGACCGGCCCCCGGGCAGCCGTGACGACGGTCTGCACGAGGAACAGCGAGCCGAGCCCGAGCACGAGCCCCGTTCCGGCGAATGCGACGACGGTCGCGGCGTCGTACCACAGCGGAGCCGCTCCGGGCTCTCGGAGGTGGACGACGTCGGTGAGGATGTAGGGCGCGTTGGGCAGGAAGAGCAGCCAGAGGACGCCCCAGACGGCGAGGTACGCGAGCCGGCGCCCACGGCGGTAGCCGTCGTACAGCACGAGGGCGAACACGAACGGGAGCCAGGCGAGGAACAGGTTCCACACGAGGAACCGGTACTCGGGCGTGCCCGTTCGCTCGACGCGGACGGCGACCAGCACGAGGCAGAGCGCGCTCGCCAGCCCGAGGAGCCCGAGCGTGAGCAGCCGACGTGTGCTCGCAGAGGCCACGAGCCCATGGTACGCATCGCCGTGACCGTCAGGCGCGCGCCCCGGCGTCGGCCAGCAACGCACCGAGGTCGAGGGGAGCGTTCACCATCGCCAGCGATCCGTCGGCGGCCAGCGGCCACTCCTCGCGCGGCCGGTCACGGTAGAGCTCGACGCCGTTCCCGTCGGGGTCGCGCAGGTAGATCGCCTCGCTGACACCGTGGTCCGACGCCCCGTCGACGGTGAGGCCCGCCTCGAGCACGCGGCGCAGCGCGTCCCCGAGTGCTGCGCGGTCGGGATAGAGGATCGCGACGTGGTAGAGGCCGGTCGATGCCCGGGGAGGCGGCGACGCACCGGCCGACTCCCACACGTTGAGCCCGATGTGATGGTGGTAGTCGCCCGCGGCGAGGAACGCCGCGCCGTTCCACACCTGCTGCACCTCGAAGCCGAGCACGTCCCGCCAGAACCGCAGCGAGCGCTCGAGATCCGCCACCTTCAGGTGGACGTGCCCGATCCGCACCCGGGGGTCGATGGCCATCCGCACGACAGTACCGCGTCACCGGCCCTCCACCCTCGGCGGGCCGCCCCCGGGGCCGGCGCGACGTGCGAGACTCACGGTGTGATCTGGACGCTGATCGTCGTCGGTGGGGTCGTCGTGCTGGCGCTGGCGGGCGTCTGGCTCTTCAACCGACTCGTCCGCCTCCGGAACGAGGTCGACACGGGCTGGGCGAACATCGACGTGCAGCTGAAGCGGCGGAACGACCTGATCCCGAACCTCGTCGAGACGGTGAAGGGCTACGCGGCTCACGAGCGCGGCGTGTTCCAAGCGGTCACCGAGGCGCGGGCCGCCGTCGCCCGAGCCCCGTCACCGGCGGCGGCGGGCGAGGCCGATGCGGCGCTCGGTCAGGCCCTGGGCCGACTGCTCGCGGTCGCCGAGGCGTATCCCGAGCTGCAGGCGTCGCAGAACTTCTCCGAGCTCCAGGCCGAGCTGACCGACACCGAGGACAAGATCGCGGCCGCCCGCCGCTACTACAACGCGACGGTGCTCGCCTACAACACCGCCGTGCAGACGTTCCCGTCGCTGCTCGTCGCCCGGACGTTCCGCTTCCGCGAGCGCGAGTTCTTCGCCGCCGCGTCCGGTGAGCGCGACGTCGTCCCCGTCGCCTTCGGGTAGCGGCCGCCGCCGTGACGCTGCAGCAGCAGATCCGCGCGAACCGGTTCCGCACCGCCTACGTCGTCGTCGCCTTCGTCCTGCTCGTCGTCGTCGTCGCCGCCGCGTCGGCGACCTTCCTCGGGCGCACGGCCGGTGTGTTCCTGCTCGCCGCCGGGCTCGCCTACGCGGTCTTCGCCTGGTGGAACGCCGGCGGCATGATCGGCGCCCTCACGCACGCCCGGCCGATCGAGAAGCGCGACGACCCGGAGTTGTACCGCCTGCTCGAGAACGTCTCGATCGCCGCCGGCCTGCCCGCGACGCCGCCGCTCTACCTGATCGACGATCCCGCTCCGAACGCCTTCGCGGCGGGCGCGCGGCCGTCGTCCGCCTACGTGGGCGTGACGAGCGGGCTCCGACGGCTGATGCCGCCCCGCGAGCTCGAGGCGGTGCTCGCCCACGAGGTGTCGCACATCCGCAACCGTGACGTGAGGTTGATGACGCTCGCCGCCGTGCTCGTGGGGGTCGTCGCGTTGGTCAGCGACATGGCCTTCCGGATGGCGTTCTGGGGAGGTCGGAGCGGCAACCGGAACCCGGTGCAGATCCTCTCCGCCGTCGTCGCGCTGCTCCTCGCGCCGCTCGCCGCGCTGCTCCTCCAGCTCGCGCTGAGCCGTCGTCGCGAGTTCCTGGCGGACGCGAGCGCCGGGGCGATCCTCAACGACCCCGAGGCGATGGCGCTCGCCCTGCGGCTGCTGCAGATCGACACGAGCGAAGTCGCCTACGCAGACCGGGCCACGGCGCACCTCTTCATCGAGAGCCCGGCGCGTGCCGTGCACGGCCCGGGCGGCTTCCTCGCCGGCCTCTTCCAGACACACCCGCCGCTCGACACACGCATTCGCGCGCTCGAGCAGGCCGGCGGCTTCACCCTGCCGCCGCTTCGTCCGGTTCCGGCCGTGTGAGCGCCGCGCCTGCGAGCGCGAAGGCGACGACGGCGACCCAGTGCACGCCGATGACGTCGGTCTGCACGCCGATCGCCGCCACGGCAGCGATCGACGACGCGAGCCACGGCGACCGCCGCCACAGCGCCGCCACGAGGGCGACGAGCCACCCCACGAAGAGCAGCGCGCCCGCGAGGCCGGTGTCGACGCCGAGCTCCGTGTAGGTCGACTCCCCGGCCTTGATCTCGGCGCCCGTGCGCTTCGCGGAGACGCCGGCGTTCCCGAGGCCGTAGCCCCACGGATGGCGGAGCACCGTCTCCACGCCGTCGCGGAGGTTTCGGAGATGGCTCTCCGTCGAGGCCTCACCGGCGGAGAGCGCGTCGCCGGTGCCGCCCTCGACCGCGGCGTTGGCCCGCAGGCACGCGAGCTCCTCGGCCGTGTACGCGGTCGACGGGCCGACCGAGGGATAGACGGCGAGGAACAGCACCGATGCGGCGACCGACCCCGCGCCGAGGGCCGCCGGTGCCCACCGTCGCTGGGCGCCCGCGAGCACGACGAGCCCGATCGCGAGCGCCACGTACGCTGCGCGCGTGTGCGTCCAGAGGAGACCGGCATAGGCGAGCGTCCCGACGCCGACGGTCACGGGCGACGGTCGCCGGCGCGCCGCGAGGAAGAGGAGCACGACGACGAGCAGGTAGGCGGTCGCCAGCGGGCTCAGGAACGTCGAGACCTCTCGTCGGAGCGGGTTCGCCTCGTCGCCCGTGTTGAAGATCCAGTTCTCGGGAAGACCCGAGAGGCACTCGTAGGCCAACCCGAGCTGCTCCCTGTACCAGCCGGGGACGCCGGAATCGCGCCACCACTGGAGCGGGACGGCGTACGCATCGACGATCCCCCACGCCGCGACCGCGCCCGCGAGGGCGACGAGGAGCACGCCGACCCGCCGCCACTGCGGAGCCGAGAGTGCGAGCAGCCGGCCGAGCATGTAGGCCCCGACCGGGAGCAGGTGGTGACGCAGCGCGTACAGCTCGCCCCGCGCGGTCGCCTCGCCCCCGAGCCACGACTGCGGCAGCAGCCAGTACAGGACCACGAGTGCCGCGTAGCCGAGCGCGAGCCGGTCGGCCCAGTGGTCGAGCGGGATGCGGCGGGCACCCCAGAGGCCGACGACGAGGGCCGCGAGGAGCAGGGCGTCCTTCCAGGCGGCGACGACGTCGAGCCCGGTGTCGCGAAGGCCGGCGTCCCAGAGGAACGCCATCACGAGGTTGTGCACCGCGAGCCCCGCGGCGAGCACGAGCAGCGCCAGCCACGGCAGCCGCCGCGTCACGCGATCGCCACCAGCGTCATCCCGAGGCCGACGATGCGCACGGGCACCGGAAAGAGGCCCCGCAGGTCACGGGCGGAGAGGAGGTGGTTCTCCTTCGCCCACGACGCCCCTGCGAGGTCGTAGGCGCGATGCGCGTAGCGCTCCGGGAGCCAGTGGACGAGCGGGAGTCGCGTGTGGAGCTCGATCGGGAAGCGGCGGTTCGGAGTCGTGAGGAACACGTGCCGGCCGACGCGGAGCGCCTCGCGCACGAAGAGCGCCTGCCGGTCGCGCCCGCCCACGTGCTCGATCACCGCGTTCGAGAAGACGATGTCGAAGGCGTCGTCCGCGAACGGAAGCGCGCACGCATCGCCCTGGACGTAGGGGATCTCCGGGTACGCGGCTCGAAAGCCCGCCCCCTCGTGGAGGCCGAGTGCGGTGATCCGCTCGGGCCACGGGTACAGCTCCTCGAACGCGTTGTGCGTGGCACAGCCGGTCTCGCCGCCGTGCCGACCGAAGCCGACCTCGTCGACGCCGACGTCCAGCACCGTCGTCGCGCCCGTCGGTCGGAGCGTCTCCAGGAGCAGACGGATCTTGCGCCTGCGCGAGCGGAGAGAGACGGCGTCGACGAGCCGCACGAGGCGACGGTACCCGTCGCGGCGGCTCGCGTCTCCGCGCGGCCGACGCTCGGGGCCCCGGCCGCAGCGCGCCGCGCGACCGGGACGCGCCGACCGACCGCGCTGCCGAGTAGGCTCGCGGTCGTGCTCGAGGACGT
>NZ_DBNHWK010000015.1:0-94980 GCF_057140465.1 Gaiella sp. | reverse complement strand
GTCACGCAGTTGTTGAACCGCAGCCTGCTCGATCCGGACTCGCGGCTCCAGCTCATCGGCCACCGGGGAGGGTCGAGCGCGAACGAGATGCACGGGCTGCGGTCCGACCTGCGCGACGCGTTCGCCGACGACGCGCCGGTCATCGAGCTCGTCGACGACCCGGGTGCCGTCGACGCCGATCTGGTGGTGATGATCGCCGGGGCGACCGTGCCCACCGATCCCACGGTGAACGTCGACCGAGCGCTGCTGGCCGAGAGCAACCGGCGTCTGTTCGAGACCTACGCCGACGCCCTGGCGGTGCGGGCCGGTGGGCAGCCGCTGGTGATCGTGCAGTCCAACCCGGTCGAGCTCGGCGTGGCAGTGTTCTCCGCGCGGTTGGAGCGTCACCGGGTGGTCGGCGCCGGCGCGTGGTCGGACACCCTGCGATTCCGGCGCGAGATCGCCGATTCGTTCGGGGTGCGCCGCACCGCCGTGCGGGCGGCGATGATCGGTCAGCACGGCGACCACCTGGTTCCGGTGTGGAGTCGCGTCCAGGTGCACGGGGTCGACGAGGCCGAACTGGCGGCATGGGTGGCCGGGCAACGCCGGGGTCGGTCGCTCGCCGACCTCCCCGCCGAGATCGTCGCCCAGCGTGGTCGCCTGTTGGCGATGGTCGGCGCCGGTGACGTCGGCGGTGCGTTCGCCGCCGTCGAGGAGCTACCGGCCGACCTGCGGGCGGCGCTCAAGCCATTCCTCGTGCACTACACCGCCGGGCACACGACCGAGATCGTGACCGCCCATGCGGTGGTGGATCTCATTGCCCTGGCCATGGCCGGTGACGACATCCAGCGGCCTCTGCAGATCCGTCTCGACGGGGAGATCGACGGCATCTCCGGGGTGATCGGGTTGCCGGTGCTGTTCGGTCCGGCCGGCTGGCAGTGGGTGACCCCGCCGCAGATCGAGCAGGACGAGATGGATGCCCTGCTGGCCTGCTTGGCCTCGATCGCCGCCGCGAACGCCTTCGCCCGGGCCTGAGGCAGGGGCGGGCGGGTCTCTCCGGCTGACGTGCAGGCGACTGCCCCGGAAGGGCTGCGGGTGGTACGACTCGAGACGCGGTACCCGTTCGGTACCCGACCCACATGATCTGAGCCGATCCGAGACGCACGAGGGCCGCTCGACCATGCGGCAGAGCGGCCCCGATGCACGGGTCGGAAGACCCGGCTCCTCTAGGCGGAACTGCTGCGGGGGCGCCGTGTGCGCCTAGTCGGTACCGGATCCGTTCTCTGTCGGCGTCTCGGGCTGGCCGCCGCGTGTCACCACCACCCCGCCCATCCTCGCGATCGCGTGGACGTGGAGCGTCGGAGCGTCGTCCGGGAGCTCCTCCGGCCGGGTCACGCTCGTCTCGATCCCTCCCGCCCGTGCATCTGCGTCGACGATCACGCGCCAGGTGTCCGGGACGGTCACCTGGACGCCGCCCATCGTCGCCTGCACGGCGAGCGTTGCCCCCTCCGAGTCCAGGACGGCCGATCGGAGGTCGAGATCGACCCCTCCGCAGCATGCGATCACGGCGCCGCGGCGGAGCGACGACGACGTGCTCTTCCGCTCCGTCCCCCCGAAGAACGTCGCGACCGTGAACTCGTCTGCGTCGGCATCGCCCGCGCTGAGCCGCCGCGAGAGAACCTGCCCGACACCCCACAGGGCGAGGAGCACGGCCATGAGCTTGAGAAACGCCTTGGCGACTGGTGCGCCCATCACCTCACCTCCCGAGGACAGTCTAGGCGCCCCTCCGTGCCCCTGTCCCGGCACGCGCCCCGCGGCGCCTCGTGGCCCGCCGGAGAGAGGGCCGCAGCGGACGCGGGCCGCTCGAGGATCGTCCGCTCGGCCCCCGTCTCGTGATCACCACGACGGGCGGTCGCGCCGCCTCCGCTACAATCCGCCGCCGTGTCCAAGGAGCGAGTGATCCTCGAGGTCAAGGAGCGCGGCCCCGACCAGCGTGGCTCGCGGACCGTCCGTCGCCTGCGCCACGAGGGTCTCGTGCCGGGTGTCCTGTACGGCAAGGGCCATTCGCGTCCGATCGTCGTCGCGGAGCGGGAGCTCCGCACCGCGCTCTCGGGCCCGGGCGGCCTGCACGCGATCCTCGACGTCGTGATCGAGGGCCAGTCGACGCCGCACCACGCGGTCCTGAAGGACATCCAGCAGCATCCCCTTCGTGGCACCGTCACGCACGTCGACTTCCACGAGGTTCGGCTCGACCGGCCGATCCAGACAGCCGTTCCGGTGATCCTGGTGGGCGAGGCGGTCGGCGTGAACCTCGGCGGCGTGCTGACACAGGTCGCGCGTGAGGTGAACGTCGAGGCGTTGCCGATGGAGATCCCGGAGAGATTCGAGGCCGATGTGTCGGAGCTCGATATCGGCGGAACCCTCCGACTGGCCGACATCCCCGTCGTCGAGGGCGTGGTCTTCCTCGACGATCCCGAGGAGACGGTCATCGCGAACGTGGCCGCGCCCCGCATCGAGGTCGAAGAGCCCGTGGAAGGCGAGGAGGAGGAAGGCCTCGAGGGCGAGATCCCCGAGGGGGCCGAGGGCGAAGCGGGCGAGGAGGCACCCGGCGCGGAAGCGGGCGAAGGCTCCGCGCCCGAGGAGTAGATGCGCCTGCTGCGCCGGGGCGACAGCGCCTCGACGCTCGACCTCCTCGTCGCCGGCCTCGGGAACCCCGGGCCCGAGCACGCGAGGGATCGCCACAACGCCGGCTGGATGGTGCTCGACGAGACCGCGCGCCGCCACGGAGCGTCGTTCAAGGGCAAGTTCCGCGGTCGGCTCGCGGAGACGCGGATCGGGCCTCGCAAGGTCGCACTGCTCAAGCCCGAGACCTACATGAACGAGTCGGGGAGCTCGATCCAGGCAGCTGTGCGCTTCTTCAAGGTCGCTCCCGACGCGCTGCTCGTCGTCCACGACGACGTCGACCTGCCGGTCGGGCGCCTGCAGGCGCGGCTCGGCGGTGGCCTCGCCGGTCACAACGGGCTCCGGTCGATCGCCCAGCGGCTCGGAACGAAGGAGTTCCTGCGGCTCCGGATCGGGGTCGGCCGGCCGGAGCGTGGCGATCCGCGGCCCGTCGCCGACTACGTCCTCTCGCCGTTCGCGCCGGAGGACGACGCCGCGGCGATCATCGGGCTCGCGTCCGACGCGCTCGAGGCACTGGTCGTCTCCGGGCTCACCGAGGCGCAGCGGCAGTTCAACTGACGGCGCCGCGCGCCCGGGCGCACGTCCTCGGGGGCGATCGCGGGGTGGCGGGGCCCGCGGCACGGAGACGGCACACGATCGGCGCGCTCTCGTGTGACCTTCGGGGATACCGTGTCTTCAGGGCACCGGGGGTGCCCCTGGGGGTGGTTGGTCGAGCGGGTGCTTGGTCGAGCGGGCGGTTGGTCGAGCGCGGAGGTGGGTGGCCGACCGGCGCGTGTCGGCAGGCACGACGGCCGGGCTCGTCCCACAGCCGGTGCGACCTCCCGGTCTCGCCCCCGTCCGGCCCGCCGCTCGGTCCGCGTCGGCGGCCCGGTCGACTCGTCGACGAAGGGCGTCCCTCGTTCGGCGAGGCACCGATGCCTGTCGCGACGCCCGCGCCGGGCTACGATCCCTCGGCGGGGCGCGATCCCCGACAGATGCATGGACCAGACGCCTCTCTCCACGCTCGTCGACGAGCTCCGGCGCTCGGAGCGGTTCCAGGCGTTCGTCCGCGCGCTGCCCGCTCGGGCGCGCGTCTCGGAGCCGATCCTCCCGCTGCTCCTCGCCGCGATCCATGCAGAGCTCGGCCGGGACGTCCTCGTGGTGCTGCCCGAGGACGCGGACGCCCGCGACGCGGCGGAGGCCGCCTCGTGGTTCCTCGGCACCCGACGTGTCGCCCTCCTTCCCGGGCGCGGGGTGCACTACGGCTCGGGTATCGCACCGCCTCCGCACCTCGTCGGCGAGCGCTTCCGCGCGCTCGACGTCCTCGCCGAGGGCGGTCTCGTGTGCGCCTCCTCGTCGGCCCTCGCCGAGGGGATGCCGCCCCGTCGGGCGCGTCCCGACACCCTCGTCGTTCGACCCGGTGACGAGCCGGGGATCGACGGGCTCGCCGAGCGGCTCGCCCTGGGAGGATACGAGCGCGTCGATCGTGTCGAGGAGCGCGGCCAGTTCGCCGTTCGCGGCGGCATCGTCGACGTGTTCCCCAGCACCGGCCGGGAGCCGCTGCGCATCGAGCTCTTCGGGGACGAGATCGAGCAGGTGCGCGCGTTCTCGCCCTTCACGCAGCGGGCCCTGCGGACGGTCGAGGCGACGACCGTGTACCCGGCGGTCGAGCGCCGCACGGATCTCGAGGAGCCGACGCTCCCCGACGACGACCGCGACGTGCCCGACGATCTCGTTCCGACGGTCGACCGGGTGCCGGATCTCGTCTGGAGGCCCGACGAGGCGCGCCGTGTCTGGGAGGAGGAGGGCCTCACGCCCGTCACGCTCGACGGCGCCGTCGAGCTCGACTCATTCCCCCGTGGCCAGGCGTTCGCCTTCGAGGCGCAACGGCCCGCGCTCGCGGTTCGGGGGCTGGCCGAGGCAGAGAACGAGCTCGGTGCGCTCGCCCGCTCCGGTCTCCGGGTCGTCGTCTCGTTCGCCCACCGGGGCGAGGCGCTCCGGCAGCAGGCGCTGCTCCGTCGCGTCGACGCTCCGATGCTCGACGTCGGGGACGCGCTCCCCGAGGACGCGGGCATCCGCTTCGCCGTCGTCCCCGCCCGCCGCGGCTTCGTCGCGCGTGACCTCCGCGTCGCGCTCCTCCCCGACACGCAGGTCTTTCGCAAGCGCCCACCCCGGGCGGACGCACGTCTCGGTCGGGCGCTCGCGTCGTTCGTCGACCTCCGCGTGGGCGACTTCGTCGTCCACGAGGACCAGGGCGTCGGCAAGCTCCTCGGCTTCGAGACGAAGGACGTCGCAGGTGTCACCCGCGACTACCTCCTCCTCGCGTTCAAGGGCGACGATCGGCTCTACGTCCCGCACGAGCAGATCGGGAAGCTCTCCCGCTACGTCGGGGCGGACGGGCGTCCGCCGGCGCTCTCGAAGCTCGGAGGGAAGGCCTGGCAGACGCTCAGGGCGCGGGCCCGCGCCTCGGTGCGCGAGCTGGCAAGCGAGCTCCTCCGCCTGTACGCCCAACGCCGCCGCGCCTCCGGCGTCTCCTACGACCTGTCGGGCGAGTGGCTCGAGCAGCTGGAGGCGTCCTTCCCCTACCGGGAGACCGACGATCAGGCACGGGCGATCGAGGCCGTGAGGGACGACCTCGAGGCCCCACATCCCATGGACCGGCTCGTCTGCGGCGACGTCGGCTTCGGCAAGACCGAGGTCGCCGTGCGCGCCGCCTTCGCCGTCGTCACGAACGGCAGGCAGGCGCTCGTGCTCTGCCCGACGACGATCCTCGCCGAGCAGCACTGGAACACGTTCCGTGACCGGTACCGCGACTTCCCCGTCCGCGTCGAGATGGTCTCGCGATTCCGGCGTCCCGCGGAGACGAAGCAGGCGTTGCGAGACTTCGCGGAGGGCAAGGTCGACGTGCTCGTGGGCACGCACCGCATCCTGTCCCGCGACGTCGTCTCGAAGGACCTCGGTCTGGTCGTCGTCGACGAGGAGCAACGGTTCGGCGTCGCCCAGAAGGAGCTCCTGCGGTCGCTCCGCCTGGAGGTCGACGTCCTCGCGCTGTCCGCGACGCCGATCCCACGCACGCTGCACATGTCCCTGTCCGGGCTCCGGGACATCTCGATCATCGAGACCCCACCCGAAGGCCGCCGTCCGATTCGAACGACGGTCGGAGAGATCGACGACGAGGTGATCCGGGCTGCGCTCGGGCGGGAGCACGCCCGTGGCGGCCAGTCGTTCTACCTCCACAACCGCGTCGAGACGATCGACGAGATCGCGGAGAAGCTCCGCCAGCTCTGCCCGGAGCTGCGCGTGCTCGTCGCGCACGGCCAGATGGCGGAGCGGGAGCTCGAGGACCGGATGCACACGTTCCTCGCCGGGGACGCCGACGTCCTCGTGTCCACGACGATCATCGAATCGGGGATCGACATCCCCCAGGCGAACACGCTCGTGGTGGAGCGCGCCGACATGCTCGGGCTCGCGCAGCTCTACCAGATCCGCGGCCGGGTCGGCCGCTCGGACGTGACCGCCCACGCGTACCTCTTCTACCCCTCGGCCGACGAGCTGACGGCAGAGGCGCGCGCCCGGCTCGCGACGCTCGCCGACCACACAGAGCTCGGCGCGGGGTTCCAGATCGCGATGCGGGACCTCGAGATCCGCGGTGCAGGTGACCTGCTCGGCGCCGAGCAGTCGGGACACGTCGCCGCGCTCGGATTCGAGCTCTACGTCGAGATGCTCGCCGAGGCCGTGGCCGAGCTGGGCGGGGAGGCGCGTCCCGTCACGCGCCCGGTACGCATCGATGCGAGGGTCGATGCGTACGTGCCGGCCGAGTACATCGACTCGGAGGCCCTCAAGATCGACCTCCACCGGAGACTCGCCCTCGTCGAGCACGAGGACGAGCTCCGCGAGCTCCGGGCGGCCACGGAAGACCGGTACGGGCCGCTCCCACCGCCGGTCGACGCTCTGTTCTCGATCCAGGCGGCACGGCTGGCCCTCGTCGCAGCCGGAGCCGACTACCTCGTCCTTCGCGGTGGGCGCGCGACGATCGGGCCCGTGGGGCTCGGGTCGGCCGAGGTGCGCGCGCTGCGAGGGATCGTCGACACGGCCGTCTACACGTCGGCGAAGAGGGAGGTGACCGTCAGAACGGAGGCGCTCGACGGAGCGCTCGCCCTGGCCGCTGCTATCGTTGATGCTCGGCGGGCCGCCTGACGCGCGGCCTTTCCCCTGTCAGGGGCGACGTGACGAGACCACGAACGCGCCGTAACCGCACCTGAACCGACGCGCCTCTATAACGAAGACACGACCGACGTCGATTCCCACCACGAGAAGGATCACGCCTTGATCACGAACGCTTTCCGCCTCGCCCTCGGCCTGCTCGCGCTCGCCACCGTCCTCGTCGCGGCCGGCTGCGGCGGGACGGACGACGAGCTCCCGTCCGACGCCGTCGCGGTCGTCGACGGCGTCACGATCACGAAGACGGAGCTCGACACGCTGCTCGAACGCGCGAAGATCTCCTACGAGCAGCAGCAGCGGGCGTTCCCGAAGGCCGGCACGCCCGAATACCAGTCACTGACGACGCAGGCGGTCGCGTACCTCGTCCAGCGCACGCAGTACGACCTCGAGGCCGCGGACCGTGGCATCACGGTCTCCGACGCCGACATCGACGCGCGAATCGAAGAGGTCAAGAAGCAGAGCTTCGACGGTGACGACGCGAAGTGGGCCGAGGCGCTCGAGGCCCAGGGATACACGGAAGAGGCCGTCCGGTCCGAGCTGCGGGCGCAGCTCCTCTCGGAGAAGCTCGTGAAGGAGGTCTCCGGCGACACGGCGCCCACCGACGAGGAGGCCCTCGCCTACTACGAGGCGAACAAGGCGCAGTTCACCGTCCCGGAGACCCGTGACGTACGCCACATCCTCGTCAAGACCAAGGCCGAGGCGGACAAGCTCTACGCCGAGATCGAGGGCGGTGCCGACTTCGCGGCGCTCGCCAAGAAGCACTCGCAGGACCCGGGATCGAAGGACAACGGCGGCAAGCTCACGATCGCGCAGGGCCAGACGGTCGAGGCATTCGACAAGACCGCCTTCCTCCTCGAGACCGGGGTCGTCTCGCGCCCGGTGAAGACCGAGTACGGCTACCACCTGATCGTCCCGCTCGGTGCCGTCAAGCCGGGCAAGGTGACGCCGTTCGACCAGGCCAAGTCCCAGATCAAGACGCAGCTCGAGCAGACGAAGCAGAACGAGAGCGTCACCGCCTGGGCGAGCGAGCTCGCGAAGAAGTACGAGGGCAAGACGACCTACGGCGACGGATACGCGCCTCCCGTCACGGGCGACTCCGGGGCCGACGGCTGAGCGCGCCTCGGCGAGGATCGCAGTGGGCCTGGCCGACGCGCTCCTCGACCTGCAGGACCTGACGCGGCGCCTGCGGCGCGAGTGCCCCTGGGACCGCGAGCAGACCGCGCAGACGATCGTGCCCCACACCGTCGAGGAGGCGTACGAGGTCGCGGACGCCGCGCTCGCGGTCGACGACGACAAGCTCGTCGACGAGCTCGGCGACCTCCTCTTCCAGGTGGTCTTCCTCGCCCTGCTCCTCGAGGAGCGCGACGCCGGCGACCTCGAAACGGTGTCCCGACGCGTCCACACGAAGCTCGTGCGTCGCCATCCGCACGTCTTCGGCGACGCGGAGGCGCGAACGGCGGAGCGCGTCCGCCACCGCTGGGAGGCGATCAAGACCGAGCAGGAGGGCCGGCAGGGGATCTTCCACGACGTGCCCGGGTCGCTCCCCGCGCTCCTCCACGCGCGCAAGGTGCAGCGGAGAGCGGCGGCGGTCGGCTACGACTGGCCCGACCTCGACGGGCCGCTCGCGAAGATCGACGAGGAGCTGGCGGAGCTCCGCCGGTCGCTCGCCCGGTCAGGGCGCCCGGCCCCCGAGACCGAGCCCGACGCGGCCGTCGTCGCCGAGGTCGGAGACCTGCTGTTCACGGTGGTCAACCTCGCCCGGTTCGTGAACGTCGATCCGGAGCTCGCACTGCGAGCGACGAGCCGCCGCTTCGTCCAGCGCGTCGAGCTCGCCGAGGCGCTCGCCGCCGACGCCGGAGAAGCGTGGACGGAGCTCTCGCCGGAACGCAAGGAGCGCTGGTACGAGCAGGCCAAGGGCGATCTCGCCGACGGCGGCGACGCGGTCCCCCGCGGGTGAGCCGACGCGCGTAGTCTCTATCCGTGACCGTCATCACCTCCGTTCACGGCCGGCAGATCATCGACTCGCGCGGCAACCCGACGGTCGAGGTCGAGGTCGCACTCGACGGCGGCGCCGTCGGCATCGCAGCCGTCCCGTCCGGCGCCTCGACGGGCGAGCACGAGGCCGTCGAGCTTCGCGACGGCGGCGAGGCGTGGCTGGGACGCGGCGTCACGCGGGCCGTCGGGCACGTCAACGGCGAGATCGCGGACGCCCTCGTCGGCCTCGACGCCGAGGACCAGCGTGGGATCGACCACACGCTCGTCACGCTCGACGGCACGCCCACGAAGGGCAGGCTCGGCGCCAACGCCATCCTCGGCGCGTCGCTCGCGGTCGCGAAGGCCGCTGCCCGCGATGCGGGCGTGCCGCTCTACCGCTGGGTCGGAGGCATCGACGCGCACGTGATGCCCGTCCCCCTGATGAACATCGTCAACGGGGGTGCGCACGCCCGCAACTCGCTCGACTTCCAGGAGTTCATGCTCGTGCCCGCAGGGGCCGCGAGCTTCTCCGAGGCGCTCCGCATCGGGGTCGAGACCTTCCACCACCTGAAGGCGCTGCTCGTCGAGCGAGGCCTCGCGACGAGCGTCGGCGACGAGGGCGGCTTCGCACCCGACCTCGGATCCGTCGACGAGACGGTGGAGGCGATCCTCGACGCCGCCGAGCGGGCCGGGCACCGGGAGCGCGTCGCGATCGCGCTCGACGTCGCCGCCAGCGAGCTCGCAGCCGGCGCGGCGTACGAGCTCCGGCGTGCCGGGGAGACCTTCGACGCCGACGGCCTCGTCGAGCTGTACGCGGGGCTCGTCGACCGCTTCCCGCTCGTCTCGATCGAGGACGGGCTCGCGGAGAACGACTGGCCCGGCTGGACGTCGCTCACCGACCGCCTGGGCGGACGCCTCCAGCTCGTCGGGGACGACCTCTTCGTCACGAACGTCGCGTTCCTGCAGCAGGGGATCGAGCGACGCGCCGGAAACGCGATCCTCGTCAAGGTGAACCAGATCGGGACGCTGACCGAGACGCTCGACGCGATCGAGCTCGCCCATCGCAACGGCTACGCGGCGATCATCTCGCACCGGTCGGGGGAGACCGAGGACGCAACGATCGCCGATCTCGCGGTCGCCACGAACGCCGGCCAGATCAAGACCGGTGCGCCGTCCCGGTCCGACCGCGTCGCGAAGTACAACCAGCTGCTGCGAATCGAGGAGGAGCTCGGCGACCGGGCCACGTATCCCGGCTGGACGGCGTTCCCCCGCTTCCGGCGCTGATCGGACGTCCGTGAAGCAGTTTCCGAGAACGAAGATCGTCGCCACGATCGGGCCCGCCTCCTCGAGCCCCGAGACGGTCGCGGCGCTGATCGAGGCCGGGATGGACGGAGCCCGCCTCAACATGTCGCACGGGACGCGCGAGGACCACGCGGCACGCGTGCGGCTGGTCCGCGAGGCGGAGGCAGCGGCGGGTCGCCCGATCGCGCTCATCGCAGACCTCCAGGGGCCGAAGCTCCGCGTCGGCAAGCTCCCGGCGCCCGTGCGCCTCGAGGCGGGACAGACGTGCGTCGTCGCGGGCGAGGACCAGGCATCGGGAGAGGACATCCCCGTCGCCCCCTCGGTGATCGGGACGGTCCTGCATCCCGGCGCCGACGTGCTCGTCGACGACGGGATCGTGCGCCTCCGCGTCCGGGAGATGACCGGGGCGCGGGCGGTCTGCGAGGTCGTGACCGGGGGCACGGTCTCCGCGCACAAGGGCGTGAACGTGCCGGGTCTCGCGCTGCCGCTGCCGTCGCTGACACGGAAGGACTTCGAGGACGTCGACTGGGCGATCGACGTCGGCGTCGACTACGTCGCCCTCTCGTTCGTGCGGTCGGCATCCGACGTGCGGGCGCTGCGCACCTACCTCGAGGCCCGTGGCTCGACCGCCTGGGTGATCGCGAAGATCGAGAAGGCGGAGGCTCTCGAGGCCCTCGACGACGTCCTTCGCGAGTCCGATGCCGTGATGGTCGCCCGGGGCGACCTCGGCGTCGAGATCGGCGCTGCGGACGTCCCGCTGCTCCAGAAGCGCATCATCGCCCGTGCCCTCGAGCGCGGAAAGCCGGTGATCACCGCCACGCAGATGCTCGAGTCGATGGTGCAGGCGCCCGAGCCGACCCGTGCCGAGGCGTCCGACGTCGCCAACGCGATCCTCGACGGCACGTCCGCGGTGATGCTCTCGGGGGAGACCGCGATCGGCGACTACCCCGTCGAGGCGGTACGGGTGATGGTTCGGATCGCGCACGCGGTCGAGCCCAGCCTCGACTACCGCCACGAGACCCCCCGCGCGTCGGACGATCCCACGATCGGCCAGGCGATGTCGAATGCCGCGTGCGACATCGCCGAGGCGCTCTCGGCAAAGGCGCTGCTCGTGCCGACGTTCACGGGCCGCACGGCGTCTGCCGTGGCCCGTCTCCGGCCGCGACGGCCGATCATCGCGCTCACGCACAAGGTCGAGTCGCTCAGGCATCTCGCCCTCGAGTGGGGAGTCGTCCCGCTCCCGATCCCCGAGACCGACGACGTCGAGGACCTGTGGAGTCGATCGGTGGGCGCCGCGCGGGAGGCCGGGCTCGTCGACCCGGGGCAACGCGTGGTGATCACGGCCGGCACGGCCGTGAACATCCCGGGCTCCACGAACGTGATCAAGGTCGACGTCGCGTAGGTGCGCCGGAAGGACCTCGCGTCGGTCGCGCGAATCAGCACGTCATGGACCAGGCCGGGGGATCGACCAGTCGCCCACGACGCGCGCTGCCCTCGCGACGCGCGCGCCTCCGCCCGCGGCGGCTGCGCGCCCTCGTGCCGCTCCTCGTGCTCGTCGTCGCCGGGTTCCTCTACGCGCAGCCGATCGCCCGCTACGTGGAGACGCGCCGCGATCTCGGCGCCCGGGCGTCCGAGGTCGCGGAGCTCCGCGTGCAGAAGGCGCAGCTCGAGGCGCGGCTCGAGCGCTCGACGAGCCTCGTCGCGCTCTCTCGCGAGGCACGACGTCTCGGGCTCGTCCGCCCCGACGAGCAGCTGTTCATCGTCAAGGGCATCACGGCGTGGCGGCGCACCGGCGGTACCGTGTCGACGGATGGAGGATCGTAGCCTCGTCGCCCGACAGCTCGGCCGTGAGCCGCGTGCATTCCGCCGAGTCGTCGTCCGCTGTCCGTGGGGCCGCCCCGCGGTCACCGAGCAGAGCCCGTACGACGCCGCCGGCAACCCGTTCCCCACGACCTACTACCTGACCTGCCGGTCCCTCGTCGCCGCCGTGTCGCGGCTCGAGGCGGCCGGCGGCGTGGAGCGGTGGAGCGCCCGCGCCACAGACGACCCCGAGTTGCGCCACTCGGTCGAGCACGCGACGGCGGAGCAGGCGGCGATCCGCACGGCGCTCGCGGACGGCGAGCGCGGGCTCGACGACGGCGCGTCGCTCGACTCCGGGATCGGCGGCTCGCGCAACCCGCTCCAGTTGAAGTGCCTCCACGCCCACGTGGCGTACGCGCTCGCACAGCCCGGGTACGTCCTCGGGGAGCGGGTGCTCGGGGAGATCCGTCCCCTCTGGCCCGAGGGCGGGTGCTGCGCCGACGCGGAGGCGTCGTGAGCGACCCGGCCGTCGTGAGCGCCCGTGTCGACTGGGCCGAGGGGCGTCGCCGCTTCGACCACGACGTGCGCGACCGGCAGCGTGCCGAGCCGCTCCACCGCCAGCTCGAGGCGGTGACCGGAGAGATCCGGCGTCGGCTCGGCGACACGTATACGCTCGCGGAGTTGGCGGCCGTGTACGCGGACTCGGAGCAGTGGGCGCGCGTCGCGGTCAGCGGCGGCGCTGTCGCGGGCGGCTCCGGCGAGTCGCTCGCGTTCGTGGTCGACGCCGCCTTCCAACTCGCGAGCATCAACGCGATCGACTACGTGCCGTGACCGGTCTCGAGCAGCCCTCACTGTCGCGCGCCGGCCGTCACCGGCGTCGCCGTCGTCGCGGCCTGCGGGTGCTCGCGATCGCCGTCACGACCGCTGTCGTGTTCGTCCTCGGTGTCGCGGTCGGCATGGCACTCCGGGACGATCCCGAGCCGGGCGGCACGGTCACGATCGTGCGGACGCTCGAGCCGCTGCCGCAGCAGCCCGGGACGACGCGCTAGGGCCCCCGCCGCACGGCAGGTCCTCCCGCCGCGGTCTACGCCATCTCGTCGGACGCCTGGAGCAGGCCGGCGGCGATCACGCCGATCGCGCCCGCGAGCGAGATCCAGATCCCGACGCCGCGTCCGGCGAAGAAGAAGTCGTCGGGGATCGAGATCAAGCGGACGAGGACGAGGATCGTGGCGAGGACGCCGACGGTGATCGAGACGAGGCTGTCGGGCACCGTCGCGGGGAGGGCGATCCCGAACTCGCGCAGCACGACGAGTGCCACGACCACCACCCCGCAGACGAAGACGAGCTTGCCGAGCGTGCCGCTGTGCCATCCGAGGACCGAGACGGTGACGCCTTCGCCCGTCCCCGTGTACCAGCCGGTGAAGGCAGACACGGCGAGCACCAGGCCCGCGACGAACCCGATGCGGTCGCCGAGGGTGGAGAGGCCCTCGTCGACGGCGTGGCGGCGTATCCGGTCGGTGCTCATCGAGGCCACAGTATGGTCGATCGCGGGACGCGCCGTCACGGTCGTACACTTGCCTGGTGGCAGAGCAGCTGGAAGAGCATGCGGCCTCCGAGGCGCCGCCGATCGATCCCGACGCCGTTCAGCGCGCGTACCGCTTCCATCGCGCGCGCCGCCGTGCGCGGATCGAGCGTCGCCGGCGAACCCGCTGGGCCGGGGTGCGGTTCTGGCTCGTCGTGGTGGCGCTGCTGGCGGTCGTGATCCTGCTCGCCGTCGGCCTCTCCCGCGAGATCGAGCAGCTCTTCGGCCTCTAGATGAACGAGCCCGCTCGCGAGGAACGACACGCCGCCGCCGCCCGGCGCGCCGAGGTGGTCACGGCGTCGACACACCGTGGGCGCCGGCGGTCACGACCCCGGGCCTGGCGTCCGGTGCGCCTCGCGCCCCGCACACCCGCTGCTCCCCGATCGACGACCTAGGCACGGACGGAGGCGACCACCCCGTGATCGAGCTGCGACGGCGGGCTGACGGCTCCCTGGTACGGGTCGGCCATCGTGGCGCCGCCGCGCTCGCTCCCGAGAACACGCTGCGCTCGATCCGCGCCGCCGTCGAGGCCGGCGTCGACATCGTCGAGTTCGACGTCCTCGACCTTCCGCGGGGGCCGCTCGTCCTCGCCCATTCGAACCATCTCGCCGAGGTCACCGACGGCGTGGCCTCCGGCTCGGTGCGCTCGCACACGCTCGACGAGCTGCGGTCGCTCGTCCCCGACCTGTCGACCCTCGACGAGGCGCTCGCGTTCTTCGCGGACGAGGCGCCTCATGTCGGCGTCCACATCGATCTCAAGCTCCGCACCCGGCTCGACGAGCTCGCCCGCGCCGTCGTCCGCCACGGGCTCACGGAGCGCACGGTCGTGAGCGCCTTCCACACGGCCCGGCTTCG
Source organism: Gaiella sp. (assembly GCF_057140465.1). Lineage (NCBI taxonomy): Bacteria > Bacillati > Actinomycetota > Thermoleophilia > Gaiellales > Gaiellaceae > Gaiella > Gaiella sp. The sequence goes on along the minus strand of NZ_DBNHWK010000015.1, from coordinate 80,606 downwards.
TGCCGTCGCCCACCACGCACCCGCGATCCGCATCGGATTCACCTACCCCGAGGATCGCTTCGGCGTCTCCCGACGTCCGCGTCTCTGGCCGGTGATCGCCGTCGGGCTCTCGACGCTGCGGGCCTCGATCCCCGCGCGGTTGCCGCGCCTCCTGCAGCGGGCCGGCGCGAGCGCCGTCATGCTCGAGCACCGGCTCGTCACCGAGCGCGCCGTGGCGACGGCGCACGGTCTGGGGGTCGCAGTGCTCGCGTGGACGGTCGACGACCCCAGGGACCTCGCGCGCGTGACGGCGGCAGGAGTGGACGGAGTGATCACGAACGACCCCCGCATCTTCATGGCTACACTGGAGACATGAGGCGCTTCGTGGGACTCGGCGCTCTCGTCGCCTGCGGTTTTGCAGGCGTTTTCCTTGCGCTCGCGCTCTCCGTGCCGAGCGCTGCCGCGGACGACGGCGCCGGGGGCGACGGGACCGCGACCACCACCACGCAGCCGGGCGACGATACGGTGGCGACGGACGAGACGACGCCCACGGAGACGGAGCCTGCGCCTCCTCCCGTGACCAAGAAGCGCGGGCCGAAGGTGATCGTGGCCGGCGTCACGGTCGGCGGGACGCTGGTCGGCGGGCTCACGCCGGTCGAGGCGCGCACGATCCTCACCCGGCGGTTCGCACGTCCGGTGGTGCTGGTCGTCGGCTCCGGCCGCCGCATCAAGGTGACGCCGAAGGAGCTCGGAGCGACCGCCGAGATCCGGAAGGCGGTCAGCACCGCCACGAGCGTGCGACGGCAGGGCTTTCGCGTGTCCCTGTCCGTGGCCGTCCCTCCTGCCCGGCTCCAGCGCTGGGTCGCCCAGCTCGCGCGTCGGTTCGAGCGAGACCCGGTCGACGCCCGTCTCCGCCTGCGCAAGCTCACGCCCGTCGTCGTGCCGTCCACGCCGGGACGGCGGTTGAACGTGGTGCTCACGACCCGCGCGATCCGTCGTGCGCTCAGGACGCACGTGCGCGAGCCGCTCGAGCTCCCGTTCCGTGAGGTGCCCGCCGGCGTGCGGGACGTCGAGTTCGACGACGTGATCGTGATCCGCCGCGAGACGAAGAAGCTCTACTTCTACGAGCACGTGAAGGCGGGCATGAAGCTGCGGCGCGTCTTCGGCGTCGCCACCGGGCAGTCGTCGTACCCGACGCCGCTCGGCCGGTACGAGATCGTCGTCAAGCAGCGGAACCCGTGGTGGTACCCGCCGCTGGGCTCCGCCTGGGCCGAGGGCAAGGAGCCGGTCCCGCCGGGGCCGGGGAATCCGCTCGGCACGCGGTGGATGGGGATCTCCTCACCGTACGTGGGCATCCACGGCACACCCGACGCCGCCTCGATCGGGTACTCCGCGTCGCACGGGTGCATCCGCATGCTGATCCCCGAGGTCGAGTGGCTCTACGAGCGAGTCGACGTCGGCACGACCGTGTTCATCGTCCGCGCCTGATGGCGGGGCGCGGCAAGCTCGTCGCTCAGGGCCTCGCGGTCGCCGGGGTCGCCGCGCTTCTCGGGCTGCTCGTCTGGAAGGTCGTCGCCGGCGGCGACGGCGGCGCCGCCGCCCAGCTCGAGGAGGGCGGCGTCGTTCCCGCCCCGCCACTGTCGCTCGAGCGCCTCGACGAGGAGGGGACGCTGACGCTGGCCGACCTCCGCGGCAAGGGAGTGGTCGTGAACTTCTGGGCGTCGTGGTGCATCCCGTGCAAGGACGAGGCACCGTTCCTGCAGGACGTCTACGAGCAGAACGTCGACCGCGGTCTCGTCGTCCTCGGTGTCGACGCGCAGGACTTCAAGCAGGACGCGCGCGCCTTCATGGAGCGGTTCGGTCTCACGTATCCCGTCGTGTACGACGGCAGGGGATCGACGCTCGGCGCGTGGGGTGTCGTGGGCTTCCCGGAGACCTTCTTCGTGAACCGTGACGGCGAGCTCGTCGGCGAGCGGATCCAGGGCGGCGTCGACGTCGAGCGCAACCGTGAAGCATTCGAGCGCGGCGTCGAGCTCGCGCTCGAAGAGCAATGACCGGCCGCCTCCTCCTCGTCGCCGCGGCCGTGAGCATCGCGCTCGTGCTCCCGGGGGCATCGTGGAGCGCCACTGCGCCGAGCGCCGCCGACCTCGAGGCCGAGCTCGTCTGCCCGACGTGCAAGACCACGCTCGACCAGTCCGACGCTCCGATCGCACGCCGGATGAAAGCCGTGATTCGTGAGCGCATCGCGGCCGGGGCGAGCGCTGCGGAGATCAAGCAGGAGCTCGTCGACCAGTTCGGGCCGGGAGTGATCGCAGAGCCGCCCAAGCGCGGGTTCGATCTCCTGGCCTGGGCGCTGCCGCTCGCCGGGCTCGCGGTCGGTGCGGTCGTCGTCGGCGTGCTCGCGTGGTCGTGGAGCCGCCGGCGCGAGCACGACGAGGAGACCGCGCCCGCCGACGCGGGCGCGCCTCTCGATCAGAGCCTCGAGCGCCGGATCGACGAGGAGCTCGCGAGGCTCGAGCAGTGAGCCTCGAGCAACTGCCGGTCGCGCTCGTCGCCGGGTTCCTGTCCTTCCTCGCCCCCTGCGTGCTCCCGCTCGTGCCCGGCTACCTGTCGGCCGTGTCGGCCGTCGAGGCGAGTCAGCTGGGCCGGCCCGGGACGGCGCGCCGGGTCGTCGTGTCCTCGCTGCCGTTCGTCCTCGGCTTCACGGCCTTCTTCGTCGTCCTCGGCGTCGGGGCGGCTGCGCTCGGGGGGACGCTCCTTCGCGACCAGTTCCTGCTCGAGCGGATCGCGGGGTTCGTGCTCGTCGTCTTCGGGCTCGCCTTCATGGGCCTCCTCCCGTGGCCCGAGCGGCTCGTCGGCGCCGGCCTCGTCCAGACCGCGCGTGGGCGAGGATCGCGCGTCCTTCTCGGCGGGGCGTTCGCCGTCTGCGCCGCGCCGTGCATCGGCCCCGTCCTCGCCGCGATCCTCGTGCTCGCCGGGTCGTCCGACACGGTCCTGCAGGGGGCGCTGCTGCTCGGTGTGTACTCGCTGGGTCTGGCGATCCCGTTCGTCCTCGCAGGCGCCGTGTTCACCCGCGCGATGGGCGCCTTCCGCTGGCTGCGCGACCACTACGGCGCGATCCAGTTCGCCGGCGGCGTGGTCATGGTCGCGCTGGGGCTCCTTCTCTTCTTCGGTCGCTTCTGGGTACTCCGCGTCTACCTGAACCGAGCGCTCGAGTGGCTCGGCATCGAGCCCTTCTTCTGAGCCTCCTCGGGAGGCGGTGTCAGCCGATCGGCTGCGAGCGGAGACGCGCCACCGTCTCGGGGCGGGCGGCCTGGAGACGCTGCGGCGGGAGGCCACGAAGGATCCACTCGAGGTCGTCGGCGACCATCCGGCCGATCCGCGGCCAGATCTCGGGGACGTTCCCAGCGCGGTGCGCCGACAGCACGCTGTTCGGCAGCGAGCGGACGACATCGTCCGCGGGGATCGGCTCCTCCGGGAAGACGTCGATCGCGACGCGGATGCGTCCCGAGGACGCGGCGTCGAGGAGCGCCTCCCAGTCGACGACCGGGGAGCGGGAGACGAGTACGACGACGGCTCCGGCCGCCATCGCCCCGAGCTGGTCGCGCCCCACGAGACCGGCGTTCTCGGTCGTCGGCGCGGCGAGCACGAACACGATCCGGCTCCGCACGAAGAGCTCGTCGAGGCCGACGGGCTCGGCACCGAGATCCCGGACGATCGCGTCCTGCAACCACGGGTCGTGGATGAGCACCGATCCGCCGAACGGGCGCAGGAGGGGAAGGAGGGCGTGCCCGAGGGTGCCGCAGCCGAGCAGCCCGAGCGTCGACCCGGCGAGGAGGAAGGCCCGCTCGTTCTTCCCGCCGAACAGCTCTTCGCGGCCGGCACGGATCGCGGCATCGGCCGCCGGGATGTCACGGGCCGCGGCGATCGCGAGGCCCAGTGCGAGCTCGGCGACCGGCGGGCCGAAGACCGGTGCCGCGCTCAGCACGTGGATCCCGCGCGCGAAGCAGGTCTCGTAGTCGACGTTCGGGAGGAAGTTGCCCTCGACGTTCACGACCGCTCGGAGCTGCGGCGCGCGCAGGAGGCGTTCACGCGGGAGGGGTGTCTGACCGACCACCGCGACCGCGGCGCCCAGGACGTCCTCGACGAGGTCGTCCGGTGCGGGCGGCCCGTCGTGCCAGACGACTTCGGCCAGCGACGCCATCCGTCGTCGCGTGTCCGCGTCGAAGATCTGGGCGAGCGTCCGCGGGTACGGGTCGACGAGGACGACGGCGTCGGTCACGGCACCTCGTCGCGGTCGATGCGTACCGGGGGGAGCTCGAGTCGCCCGGCGGCGACGAGCGCTGCCGCCGCCTCGACCTGCACGAGCAGGCCGGCGACGTCCACGCCTCTGTGCGACGGCGCATACGCGGCGAGGCGGCGTGCGGCCTTCTCGAGCTGCCGCGACGCACCGGCGGGGTTCCCGCGCCCCGCGTGGTGCCAGGCGACGGTCACGTGGATCAGGCCCTGCAGGAAGTCTCGCTCGGGGGGCGGGGCGGAGCGCCACTCCGTCTCGAGCGCCTCGTGGGCGTCGTAGTAGGAGCGCGTCGCGATCAGGTCGAGGCCGTCGTCGAGCGTCACGTCGGGAGTATCGCGTCGTCGAGGGGCCGTGGTAGCGTCTCGGCCGTGGCGACGATCCTGCTCGTCGGGGTCGATCTCTTCTTCCGGGCCAAGCTGGAGGGGTTGCTCGCCGGGCATCGCCTGGTCACCTCCGACAGCGCCGACCCGCCCGAGCTCGTGATCTGCGACATCTCCAGGGTCGATCCGGACGAGGTGGCGGACAGCTGGCTCGACACCCCGATCATCGGCTACACGAACCACACCGACACGCACGGCCTGCGCCGCGCGCACACGGCCGGGTTCGATCGGGTGATCGTGAAGTCGGCGCTGGTAAAGCAGGCTCCCGGCCTCGTCGCGGCGCTCCTCGGAGACGAGGTCGGGTAGCGGCCCTGACGGTCTGCTCGCCCTGCTAGGCTCGCGCGCGATGACGTACATCATCGCCGAGCCCTGTATCGACATCAAGGATCGGTCGTGTGTCGACGTGTGCCCCGTCGACTGCATCCACGAGTACGAGCGGATGCTGATCATCGACCCGGAGGAGTGCATCGACTGCGGTGCGTGCGAGCCCGAGTGCCCGGTCGAGGCGATCTTCCCCGAGGATGCGCTGCCGGACAAGTGGAACGCGTTCGTCGAGATCAACTACGCGTTCCCCGACCCCGACAAGATCAACCCGCTCGTCGATACCTACGCGACGGAGCACGACGTCCACAACGAGCCGATCTCGTAGGAGGTCGCCGCCGCAGGCGCGCGGCGCTACACGTACGCGGCCGACGGGGGGAGGCCGATCCTGATCGTCGTCGTGGACTCCGTCCGCTCGTACGTGAACGTCCCGTTGAGGTCGTCGGAGCGCTCTGCGAGACCGTCGAGCACGGCCTGGCGCCGTTCCTGTGCCCCGTCGTCCGTGATCACGAGCTGGACGCCGCCCGTCGCCGTCTGTGTCAACGTGACGGAGACGTGGTGCGGCGGGCCCCGTCGGACGGCCTGGTCGAGCGCCTCGCGCACGATCTGGTAGAGGCCGGATCGCGCCCGCTCGCCGAGGAGGCCCCCGGCGGGCGCATCGACCACGACCGCGATGCCACGCCGGGTGCCGACGCGGCCGGCGAGCTCCTCGACGGCCGCGGCGAACCCCTGCTCGGAGAGAGTGACGGGCTCGAAGACGGCGATCAGGTCGCGCAGGTCGGCCGATGCCTCCCGCGCGACCGCTCGCGCACGTGCGAGCAGCGCCCCTGCGCCGGGAGCATCGCCCTGCTCGAGGGCGACGGCCGCGGCATCGAGCATCTGCGAGAGCGCGGCGACGTGCTGGAGCGGGCCGTCGTGGACGACCTCTGCGAGCCGGCGCCGCTCGTCCTGCTCGGCCCGGAGCCGTGCACGCAGGCCCTCCTCGAAGGCGCCCGGGTCGGTCAATCGATCATCGCCTCGCGCAGCGCGATCGCCACCGCCTGGGTGCGGGTCTCGGCTTCGAGCTTCGCGAGGATGTGCCGAACGTGGCTCTTCACGGTCTCCTGGCTGATGAACAGCCTCGCTGCGACGTCGGCGTTGGAGTTCCCGTCTGCGAGCAGCTGGAGGATCTCGCGCTCGCGGGGAGTGAGGATGTCGCGCCCGTCGCGGCCGGTGGCGAGGGACGGGATCAAGGCCGGGTCGACGAAGGTGTCGCCGGCGGCGACCTTCTCGATCGCCCGGACCAGCGTCTCGTGCGGGGCCTCCTTGAGGACGTAGCCCAGCGCGCCGGACTCGAGGCCGCGTGCGAGGAGCGCGCGCTCGGAGTAGGCGGTGAAGATGAGCACCCGCGTCGTCGGCACGCGCCGCAGGATCTCCTCCGTCGCCTCGATGCCGTCCATCTGCGGCATCCGGAGGTCCATGATCACGACGTCCGGTCGCCGACGCTCTGTCAGCCCGACAGCAGACTCGCCGTCGGGCGCCTCCCCGACGACCCTGATGCGGGGCGAGCGGACGAGCGAGAGCCTGAGGCCCTCGCGCACGACCTCGTGGTCGTCGGCGATGAGCACGGTGATCTCGGGGGGCTCCGTCACCGGGACGATCGTAGCGTCGGCGCACGATGGCACCGGTGCCGGCGCTCAGATCGCGAGTGACAGCTGCAGCGGCTGCGGGAGCTGGGCGATCGCAGGCCGCGGACGGGCCGAGACACCGGCGGCTGCCCTGCGGACGGCATCCCGAGCGGCCCGGCGTGTCTCGGCGGGGAGGTAGTCCCGATCCGCGTACAGGCGCTCGTACCGGCCCAGCTCCTCCGGCCACTCGCGCGCGAGCTCGGCCAGGAAGTGCTCGCGGATCCCGGGCCCGAGGTGGAGCAGCTCCGCCCAGACCGCCCGCGCCCCGGCGCCTCTCGCCGCCCTCGCCGTCGCTGCGAGGCGGGCCGGATCGTCGGTGATGCCGGGGAGGATCGGTGCGAGTGCGACGGACACGTCGAGGCCGGCGTCGCTGAGCCGCCGCACGACGTCGAGCCGTCGGCCCGGGGGTGCCGTGCCGGGCTCGGTCGCGCGCCAGACTCGCCGGTCGAGCGTGGGCAGGGAGACGTGGACGCTGACGGCGACCGACCGTGCGGCCTCGGTGAGGAGGTCGACGTCGCGGAGGACGAGCGGCCCGCGGGTGATGAGCGAGAAGGGCGTGCGGGAGGCTGCGAGCTCGACGATGCACGCCCGGGTGACGCGGAATCGCGCCTCCGCAGGCTGGTAGGGGTCCGTGGCCGCGCCGATCGTCACCGCCTCGCGCCGCCACGTCTTCCGGGCGAGCTCCCGGCGGAGCACCTCCGCGACGTTGACCTTGACGCGGATCGACCGGCCGTAGCGGTCGTCCGAGGGCCGGTCGGCGCGGGCCTCGAAGGCACGCACGTAGCAGAAGGTGCAGCGGTGGGCGCAGCCCGTGTACGGGTTCAGCGACCAGCGGAACGGCATGCCCTTGACGCGGTTGAGCGCCGTGCGGCACGGCTCCTCCCGGTACGCGACGCGCATCGCGGGAGTATAGAACATACGTTCGATACGCCGGAGCGCTCACATCGGCGCCGCGCGCCGGCGGCGAGAGGCGGGGGGACGAGACGGGAGACCGCGAGCGCAGCCGGCGCCGGCCGTCCTACGGCTCGGCCCGCACGACCATGCCGGCGGCGACGGTGTCGTTCGTCGCCTCGTCGATGAGGATGAACGCCCCGGTGGCCCGGTTCTCCACGTACGGATCGACCATCAGCGGCCCCGAGAGGCGCAGCCGGACGGTGCCGATGTCGTTCAGCACCATCTGGTCGGCGGGGTGCTCCCGGAGCGTGTCCATGTCGACCACGCCGGCGATCACGTCCACGATCGCACGGACGCTGCGCGTCGTCTGCTTGACGGCGAGCCTCGCCCGCGGGACGAGTGTCTGCTCGCTCATCCAGCAGAGCTTCGCCTCGATCGTCCGGGAGGGGAGCGGCTGGTCGGCGGGGTCGGCGAGCATGTCCCCACGCGGCAGGTCGAGGTCGTCCTCGAGCCGGATCGCCACCGACATCCCCGGCACGGCGAGGTCGAGCTCGCCGTCGGCGGACTCGACGGCCGCGACGCGCGTCCGCCGCCCGGACGGGAGCGCGATCACCTCGTCGCCGGCGCGCCAGACGCCACCGGCCACCTGTCCGGCGTACGCGCGGTAGTCGTGGTGGTCGTCCGTCATCGGACGGATCACCCACTGCACCGGGAAGCGTCGACTCTCGAGGTTCCGGTCGCCGGCGATCTCCAGCGTCTCGAGGTACTCGAGCAGCGTCGAGCCGGTCCACCACGGCATGTTCGGCGATCCGTCCACGACGTTGTCGCCGTGGAGCGCAGCGATCGGAATCGCGACGACGTCCTGCGCCCCGAGCTGGTCGGCGAGCTCTCGGAGCTCCTGCTCGATCGCCCGGAACCGGTCCTCGGAGTAGGCGGCGAGGTCCATCTTGTTGACGGCGAACACGACGTGCGGCGTGCCGAGCGTCGAGACGATGTACGTGTGACGACGGGTCTGCTCGATCACCCCCTTGCGTGCGTCGAGGAGGACGACGGCTGCGTCCGCGGTCGACGTGCCGGTGACCATGTTCCGCGTGTACTGCACGTGACCGGGCGCGTCGGCGAGCTGGAAGCGGCGGCGCGGAGTCACGAACGACCGGTACGCGACGTCGATCGTGATGCCCTGCTCGCGCTCCGCGCGCAGCCCATCGGTGAGCAGCGCCAGGTTGACGTAGCCGTCGCCGCGCCGCTCGCTCGTCGCCTCGATGTGCTCCCACTGGTCGACGAACACCTGCTTGGTGTCGAAGAGCAGGCGGCCGATGAGCGTCGACTTGCCGTCGTCGACCGACCCGCACGTGACGAGGCGCAGGAGCTCGGCCTCGGCAGCGTCGCCGGTGAGGAGATCCGCGAGGTCGACGTCGTTCGTCCCGGCCATCAGAAGTACCCCACCCGCTTCCGGTCCTCCATCGCCGCTTCGGTGACGCGGTCGTCGGCGCGTGTCTCGCCGCGCTCCGTGACGCGCGTGGCGGCGATCTCGGCGACCACGGTCTCGATCGTGCTCGCGTGCGAGCGCACACCGCCGGTGCAGGTCATGTCGCCGACGGTGCGGAAGCGCACGGTCTCGGTGAACGGCACCTCGTGCGGGTAGCGCTCGACGAACTCCGAGGCCGCGTAGAGCATGCCGTCGCGCTCGAAGACCTCGCGCTCGTGCGCGAAGTAGATCGACGGCAGCTCGAGCTGCTCGCGGGCGACGTACTGCCAGACATCGAGCTCCGTCCAGTTGGAGATCGGGAACACGCGTACCTGCTCGCCCTTGCGGATCCGGCCGTTGTAGAGGTTCCAGAGCTCGGGGCGCTGCGCCCGCGGATCCCACTGGCCGAAGTCGTCGCGGAACGAGAAGATCCGCTCCTTCGCCCGGGAGCGCTCCTCGTCGCGGCGGGCCCCTCCGATCGCCGCGTCGAAGCCGTGCTCCTCCATCGCGTCGAGCAACGTCGTGGTCTGGAGCTGGTTGCGCGATGCGCGGGGGCCGGTCTGCTCGACCACCCGTCCGTTGTCGATCGACTCCTGGACGGAGGCGACGACGAGCCGCTCCGCGAGCTCGGCGACCCGCCGGTCGCGGAAGTCGATCGCCTCCGGGAAGTTGTGCCCCGTGTCGACGTGCATGAGCGGGAAGGGGAAGCGCCCCGGCCGGAAGGCCTTCTCCGCGAGGCGCAGGAGCACGATCGAGTCCTTGCCCCCCGAGAACAGGAGCACGGGGCGCTCGAGCTCGGCCGCGACCTCGCGCATGATGTGCACGGCCTCGGCCTCGAGCTCGTCGAGGTGGGAGAGGTGAACTGGCGCTGTCGGCTCGGTCATACGTGTAGCCCGCACTCGGTCTTCGCCGTTCCGGCCCAGCGGCCCTCACGGCCCTCACCGGGGCGGGTGCAGTGCGTGCATCCGAGCGAAGCGTACCCGCGCTCGTGCAACGGGTTCACCGGCAAGTCGCGCTCACGGATGTAGGCCCAGACGTCTTCGTCGGACCAGTCCGCGAGCGGGCTCGCCTTCCAGAGCTCGTGGCGGTCGTCCCAGCCGACCTTCGGCGTTCCGGCGCGCGTCGCCGACTGGTCGCGGCGGACGCCGGTGATCCAGCCGTCGAGGCCCCCGAGCGCACGCGCGAGCGGCGCGACCTTGCGGATCGAGCAGCAGAGCTCCGGGTCGCGGCGCCAGAGGGCGTCTCCGTGCGTTGCCGCCTGTCGTCCGAGCGACGGCCCCGAGTGGACCTCGATCTCGATGCCGTAGCGGCGCTCGGTCTCGGCCCAGAACCTGTACGTCTCCGGGAACAACAGGTGCGTGTCGAGCGTGAACACGCGTGCACGAGGCTCCCGCGTGAGGATCATGTCGAGGAGCACCGACCCTTCCTTCTGGAAGGAGCAGGCCAGTGCGACGCGCGGGTGCAGGCGCTCCAGCACGAGGTCGACGACCTCGTGCGCCGTGAGCGCCTCGACGTCGATCCCGCCGCTGAGCGTCCTCACGCCGGTGTCCGCCACAGTGGGGCAACCGTAGCAGAGAATGATGAGCAACACTTATGACAGTGATAAGTGCTCTTGCGGAAACTGAGGTGCCCCCCGGTCGCCCGCCGGCGCCGGTCGAGGCGGTGCCTCGGGGCCAGTAGGGTTGCGTCGTGGACGAGCTTCCGTTCGGGATCCGACGCCTGACGCACCCGCTGCCGTTTCGCCTCACGCACGTCCACTCGTACCTCCTGCCGGGAGTGGACGGCTGGACGATCGTCGACACCGGGCTCGGGCTGCCCGATGCCCGGGCGCGCTGGTCCGAGGAGCTGGATCGGCTCGACGGGAAGGTGGCGCGGATCTTCGTCACCCACTACCACCCCGACCACGTCGGCGCCGCAGCCGACCTGGCGGACCTGACCGGCGCGCCCGTGTTCCAGGGACGGCGGGACTACGAGCAGTGCGCGCTGACGTGGGGCACGGATCGCAGCGCGGCGGTCGAGGAGTGGTTCGGCCGCCACGGCATGCCCGAGCCGCTCGCCCAGGGGCTCGCGCGGGAGACCGGGCTCGCACGCGCAGTCGTCCACTTCGCCGAGGACCCGCACTTCGTCGAGGACGGCGACGAGCTCGCCGGCTGGACGGTCGTGGCCGCTCCCGGTCATGCCGACGGCCAGCTCACGCTCCTGCGCGACGGCGTGCTGATCGGCGGTGACCACCTCCTCGAGCCGATCACCCCGGCGATCGGCCTGTGGCCGGCGAGCAGTGCCGACCCGCTCGGCGACTACTTCGCGTCGCTCGCACGGACGATCGAGCTCGCGCCGCGGCTCGTCCTCACCGGCCACAACGACCTGATCACGGATCCGCCACGGCGGGCGCGCGAGCTGCTCGCACACCATCGCCTGCGGCTCGCCGCTGCGCACGAGGCCGTCCGCGACGGCCCGCGCACGGCGTTCGACGTGTGCTCCGACCTCTTCGGCGACGGCCTGACCGCGTCGGACATGCGCTTCGCGATCACCGAGGCGCTGTCGCACCTCGAGCGGCTCGTCCTCGACGGTCGTGCCGCGTCCCGGGAGGACGGCGGGATCGTCGCCTATACTGCCCGGTGAGTGGACGGCGAGCGACCGCCTAGTACCGGCGCCCCGGGGAACGGGGCGTCTGCCTTTCGAGTGCCAGACGGACCCGGCATCGGAGCCCGTCCGTGAGCGATCTCTGGCGCATCGTCGGCGTGCTCCTGCTCGTGCTCGGCAACGCCGTGTTCGTCGCCGCCGAGTACGCCCTCGTCACCGCGCGGCGCAGCCGCCTCGAGGACCGTGCCGAGGGGGGCAGTCGCCCCGCCCGCACGGCGCTCCGGCTGATGGACGACCCCGTGCGCTTCATCTCCACCGTCCAGGTCGCGATCACCGTCTTCGGGATCGCCCTCGGTGCCATCGGCGAGCCGCTCATCTCGGGGATGATCCACTGGCTCCCGCGCGGGGTTGCGTTCGCGATCGCGTTCGTGCTCCTCACGTACCTGTCCGTGACGCTCGGCGAGCTCGTCCCCAAGGCGGTCGCGCTCCAGAAGGCGGAGGCGATCGCGATCGTGCTCGCCGTCCCCCTCGACGTGCTGGCCCGGACCCTGCACCCGATCGTCTGGCTGCTCCAGGTGTCCGCGAACGCCGTGCTCCGATTGCTCCGCGTGAAGCCGGCGCCGGCCGGCATGATCGCCTTCACCCGCGAGGACATCCGCCAGTCCGTCGCCGTCGCCGAGGACGTCGGCGAGATCGAGACGGCGGAGGAGGAGATGCTCTACAAGGTCTTCGACTTCGCCGAGAAGGAGGCGTCCGACGTGATGGTCCCCCGGCCCGACGTCGTCGCGCTCACCGTCGACCTGCCGCCGGAGGAGGCGCTCCGCGCGGTCCTCGACTCGCCGTACACGCGCTACCCCGTGTACCGCGAGTCGCTCGACGACATCCTCGGCGTGCTCCACGTCCGCGCCCTGGTCGCGGCGCTCCAGGAGCGGGGCATCGCCGAGGTGCGGCTCGAGGAGCTCTTGCGGCCCGCGTACGTCGTCCCGGAGACGAAGGACCTCGCCGCGTTGCTCGCGGAGTTCCGCCGCACGAACCAGCACATGGCGGTCGTCGTCGACGAGTACGGCTCGACGATGGGCATCGTCACCCTCGAGGACCTGCTCGAGGAGATCGTCGGCGACATCGAGGACGAGTTCGACCTGCCCGACACGTCGATCGAGCGCGTCGACGATCGGACGATCAGGATCGGCGGCACGTACACGCTCGACGACTTCAACGAGGAATTCGGCACGGAGCTCGCGCAGGAGGACTACCACACCGTCGCCGGCTACGTCTTCGACCACCTCGGGCGGGCCGCCGAGCCCGGCGACGAGGTCGTCGCCGAGGGCCTGCGGTTCACGGTGCTCGAGACCACCGGGACGCGCATCCGCCGTATCGAGATCCAGTTCCCGCCCGACAGCTCCGAGCCCGGCGAGCCCGAAGCTGCGTGAGCCGCCGACGCGGCGCCTTCGAGCACCGCGACTTCCGCTTCTTCTGGCTCGCCGTCGGCCTCGAGGCCGTCGCGATGACGATGATGCAGGTCGCGATCGGGTGGCAGGTGTACGAGATCACGGGCGACCCGCTCGATCTCGGCCTGATCGGCCTCGCGGAGTTCCTGCCCCTGCTCGTGCTGGCACTCCCGGCGGGGCAGATGGCCGATCGGCTGCCGCGGCGCGCACTCGTCGGCCTGATGCTCGGCATCGACGCCGCGGTCGCGCTCGCACTGCTCTGGCTGACGTCCGCGGAGCCGTCCTCCGCGTCGCCGTACTTCGCGCTCGCCGTCTGCACGGGCGTCGCCTCGGGCCTGGGGGCGCCCGCGTCGCGGGCGATGACGCCCACGCTGATCCCGGCGGAGTCCCTGCCGTCGGCGATGGCGCTCAACTCGACCGGCTGGCAGCTGGCGATCGTGGCCGGCCCCGCGCTCGGCGGTCTGCTCTTCTCGGTGTCCGCCGAGCTCGTCTACGGCGTCGCGGCCGGGCTGTCGCTCGGTGCGGCCGCCTGCATCGCATTCGTGCGCGAGCGATACCGGGACCCGTTCGTGCCCGACCGCATCACGCTCGGCAGCCTGCTCGCCGGCGTGCGTCTGATCAGGCGCACGCCGGTGCTGTTCGGAGCGATCTCGCTCGACCTCTTCGCGGTGTTGCTCGGTGGGGCGGTGGCCCTGGCGCCCGTGTTCGCGAAGGACATCCTCCACGTGGGGCCGGTCGGTCTCGGCCTCCTGCGCAGCGCGCCCGCCGCCGGCGCGATCGTGGCGGGCGCGCTCCTCTCCCGGCGTCCGATCGGCCGCCGGGTCGGCCCGACGCTGCTCGTGGTCGTTGCCGGCTTCGGGGCGTCGATGGTCGTCTTCGGGCTCTCGCGTGCGATGTGGCTGTCGCTCCTCTCGCTCGCAGCCGCCGGGGCGTTCGACATGGTCAGTGTCGTCCTGCGCGCCACCATTCTTCCGCTGGTGACGCCCGATCCTCTGCGCGGTCGCGTGAACGCCGTCGAGATGGTCTTCATCAGCGGCTCGAACGAACTCGGCGCGTTCGAGTCGGGCGTCGCCGCCGCTCTGCTCGGCGCCGTCCCCGCGGTCGTGATCGGCGGGGCGGCGACGGTGGCGATCGTCCTGCTCTGGACCCGTCTCTTCCCGGCGCTGGCCCGGGTCGACCGCCTCGACGAGCTGAAGCCTGCGCCCGCACCCCCGTAGGGGCCTCTCAGGCGACGCACGCGGCCGGCAGCTCGAACCAGCGCAGGTGCTCGAAGTCCTCTCCCATCACCGGGGCGTCGGGGTCGCCGTCCCACTCCGCGGCGGCGAGGATCCCGCGCGCCTCCTCCAGGTAGCCCTCGAGGGCCGACTCCGGCGCGCGGTCGTGTGGAAGGTCGGGAACGAGCAGGGCGCCGGTGGAGGGGTCGTACGTGACATCCGTCAGGCGGAGCGGGGGCTCGACCGGCCCGTCGCGGTGCCGCCAGAGGCCGGTGACGGGGTCGAAGCGGTACAGGGGGAGCAGGCGCCAGCCGTCGCGGGCGACGAGGTCGACCGCCTCCACGAGGTAGCGGAACACGGCCTCCGAGATGAAGTAGTTGAACGAGACGCGTGTCCATCCGGGCTTGATCCCTTCGCAGCCCCGGGCGATCTCGCGCTCGAACTCGTGCGAGCGCTCGATGTCGATTCCCAACAGCCGGTGCCCGTACGGGCCGGCGCAGGAGCAGCCCCCGCGGGCCTGGATCCCGAAGAGGTCGTTCAGCACCGCGACGACGAAGTTGTGGTGCAGGTAGCGGCCGCCGGGCCGACGGACGACGAAGGAGACGATCGACAGCCGCTCGGCGTCGAGGTTCCCCAGGAGCTCCAGTCCCGGGTTCCGTCGCCAGCGATCGACCGCGCGCCGCCAGAAGTCCTCCTCGAGCGCGTGGATCACGTCCACCCCGACGGCGGCCTTCAGCTGGAAGACGAGCCCGGCCCGGATCGACTCGACGATTGCGGGCGTCCCACCCTCCTCGCGGTGTACCGGGTCGTCGAGGTACCGGTGATCCGTCGGGTTCACGTACGCGACGGTGCCTCCGCCGACGACGTCCGGCACGCGGTTCGAGAGGAGCTCGCGGCGGACGACGAGCACGCCGGGTGTCCCGGGCCCGCCGACGAACTTGTGGGGGCTCAGGAAGACGGCGTCCTTGTGCGGAAGCGCGTGGTGCTCGCAGCGTGGGCTCATCTCGATCGCGACGTACGGCGCGGCGGCGGCGAAGTCCCAGAACGAGAGCGCTCCGTGCCGGTGCAGGAGGTCGGCGATCGCGCACGTGTTGGAGAGGATCCCCGTCACGTTCGAGGCGGCGGAGAAGGAGCCGATCTTCAGCGGCCGCCCGGCATGCCGCTCGAGCTCGGCCTCCAGTGCGCCGAGGTCGACGTGGCCGTCGTCGTCCTCCGGGATCTCGACGACGTCGGCGATCGTCTCCCGCCAGGGAAGCTCGTTCGAGTGGTGCTCGAAGGGGCCGACGAAGACGACGGGGCGTTGGTCGGGCGGGATCGTCGAGGCGAGCCCGTGGCGGTCCTCGAGGGCGGAGGGGATCCGCAGGCCGAGGATCCCGATCAGCTTGTCGACCGCGCCGGTGGCTCCCGAGCCGCAGAAGATGACGCAGGTGCTCTCGTCACCGCCGACCGCCTCGTGGACGATGCGCCGCGCGTCCTCGCGGAGCCGGGTCGTCTGGAGGCCCGTGCCCGACGACTCGGTGTGCGTGTTCGCGTAGCGGGGCAGGACCTCGTTGCGGATCAGGTCCTCGATGAACGCGAGAGCCCGACCGCTCGCCGTGTAGTCGGCGTAGGTCACCCGCCGGGGGCCGAACGGCCC
Organism: Gaiella sp.; assembly: GCF_057140465.1. Lineage (NCBI taxonomy): Bacteria > Bacillati > Actinomycetota > Thermoleophilia > Gaiellales > Gaiellaceae > Gaiella > Gaiella sp. The sequence goes on along the minus strand of NZ_DBNHWK010000015.1, from coordinate 64,719 downwards.
GACCATCACCTGGTCGTCGCCGATCACGGACTCGCGGATGCGTTGGAGGATCGGGGGCTCGGGCAGCGTCATCGCGGTGAGGGTACCGCCGCAGGCGAGGTCGGCGGCCGGTCCTCAGCGCCGTGCGTCGGCGACGAGCGCCTGCGCGTCGACGCCGCGGATCGCGGCGTCCAGGAGCTCGACCGGGTGGAGGGCGGGAAGGGGGTGTCGCGCCCGTCCCAGCGCCTGGGCGACCTGTACGAGGCAGCCGGGGTTCGCGCTCACGAGCGCGTCCGCACCCGTCGCGAGCACGTGCGCGGCCTTGCGGTCGCCGAGCGCCCGTGCCGCCGCGGGCTGGGTCACGTTGTAGATCCCGGCCGAGCCGCAGCAGACGTCCTGCTCCGCCGGCTCGACGATCTCGAGGCCGGGGATGCGCTCCAGCACGGGCCGCCAGGCAGCGGGAAGCCGCTGCGCGTGCCGGAGGTGGCAGGAGTCCTGGTAGGCGACCCGCAGCTCGAGGGCGTGCAGCTCGGGCAGCGGCGCGTCGGCGAGGGCCTCGGTGACGTCGATCGCGGGGAGCCCGTGCTCCTTCAGATGCGATCCGCATCCCGCCGCGTTCACGACGATCGTGTCCACGCCCGCGAGCGCCGACCGCAGGCGCTCGGTGAAGCGGTGCGCCTCGGCCGCCCGGCCCGCGTGCGCGGACAACGCGCCGCAGCATCCCTGTCGCGGCGCCACGACGTCGTGGCCCGTGGCCGCGAGCACCCGGGCGGTGGCCGCGTTGACGTCGCCGAAGAGCACCCGCTGTGCGCACCCGGTGAGCATCGCGACGCGACCGCGCGCGGTGCCGACCGCCGGGAGCTCCGCCGGTGCCTGCTCCCGCGGGCGCCAGGGCGGGGCGGCCTCGAGCAGCGGCCGCAGCCACCCGGGCGTGGGAAGCGCCCGGCCGATTCGGGCGAGACGGAGCGCAACGGCCATTCGGCGGGGGTGGGGCAGCGTCGCGAAGATCACGCCACGTTGCAGGCGCTCGCCGCGTGGTCGGGCGACCGACTCCTCGATCGTGGCGCGCGTGGCCTCGATCAGCTCGTCGTAGTGCACGCCGGACGGGCACGACGAGAGGCACGCCATGCAGCCGAGGCACCGGTCGAAGTGCGTGACGACGCTCGGCGAGAGCGTCACGGTCCCATCGAGCGTCTTCTCCATCAGCTGGATGCGGCCACGGGGTGAGTCCATCTCCTCCTGCCAGAGGACGTAGGTGGGGCAGCTCGGCAGGCAGAACCCGCAGTGGACGCAGTCGGCGAGGCGCTCTCTGATCACCGTCAGGCCAGGACTCCGCCGGGATCGAGAGCGTCTTTGATCGCGGCGTGCAGTCGCCTCGTGCCCGCCGGGTGGACGCCGCCGACCCGCTGCGGGACGTAGGCGACCCCCGCCGCCGGGCGGACGATCGCCTCGCGCACGGTCGAGAGCGTGTTGGCGAGGTCGCGCGGCGCGAACCGGAGCCGGCCGAGCGCACGGCCCTGGCGCTCGCGTGACTCGTGCCAGACGTCGTCGGCCGCCTCGTCGCCGCCGACGAGCTCGCGGGCCAGCGCAAGCTGCTGCGCGACCGCGAGGTCGACGCCCTCGAAGAGCAGGGCGACCCGGCCGGGATGGAGGACGTCGAGCGCACTCGGCTGGAGCCGGGAGCGCAGGAGCGCCCGGACGACCGATGCGGTGTCGTCGGTGTCGACGACGAGCGTCGCCGCGGCCGGGGGGACGGGGTGCAGTCGCAGCGAGACGCGGGCGATCAAGGCGAGCCGGCCGCGTGAGCCGCACACGAGCTTTCCCAGGTCGTACCCGGCGACGTTCTTGACGACCGTGCCCCCGGCATTGGCGATCGTCCCGTCGCCGAGCACGAGCGTCACCCCGAGCACGAGGTCACGCGGAGCGCCGAACCGGTGCCGCAGGGGGCCGGAGAGGTTGCCGGCGAGGCAGGCGCCGATCGTGGGGTCGCCGGGAGGATCGAGCGAGAGGCGCTGTCCGTTCGGGTCGAGCAGTGCTCGGAGCTGCGAGAGGCGGATCCCCGCTTCGACCGTGCACGTGAGGTCGCCGGCCTCGTGCTGGAGCACGCGTGCGAGGCCGTCCGTGACGAGGCTCTCCCCGATCCGCACGCGCCGGCCGGTCGTCGTCGCCTCGGCGAGCAGGGCGCTCGCCTCCTCGACGCTCGTCGGCCGCAGCGCCTCAGAAGCGCTCGCCAAGCCCCATCCTCTCGATCGCGTGCCGGCGGTACGGTCCCGGCACCTCGCCGCAGAGGCGCGGCGTCGGAAGCACCTTTCCGGGATTGGCGAGCCCGAGAGGGTCGAACGCGGCACGGATCCGCGCGAAGACCTCGAGGTCGCGCTCGGAGAACATCCCGGGCATCGCGCACGCCTTGTCCACGCCGATCCCGTGCTCGCCCGTGAGCGAGCCGCCGGCGTCGAGGCACGCCTCGAGGATCTCGTCGGCGAGCGCCTTCGCACGCTCGGTCTCGCCGGCTGCGGCGTCGTAGAGGACGAGCGGGTGGAGGTTCCCGTCGCCGGCGTGGAAGACGTTGCCGACGCGCAGGCCGCGCTCGGCGGACAGCTCCTCGATCCGGCGCAGCACCTCGGGCAGGCGCGTGCGGGGGACGACGCCGTCCTGGACGTAGTAGTCGGGCGAGATCCTCCCCATCGCGGGGAACGCGCCCTTGCGCCCGAGCCAGAGCAGCCGCCGCTCCTCCGCGTCCCGCGCGATGCGCACCTCGAACGCCCCGAGGGACCTGCAGAGCTCGTCGACGGCGTGCGCATCGTGCTCGACCTGGGCGGTGGCGCCGTCGAGCTCGACGAGGAGGACCGCGTTCGCACCCTCGGGGTAGCCGGGATGGAACGCCTGCTCGGCGGCCTCGATCGTGAGCCGGTCCATCATCTCGATCGCCGCGGGCGTGATCCCGGCTGCGATCACGCTCGAGCACGCCTCGCCCGCGGCGTCGAGGGAGCGGAAGGCGGCCAGCATCGTCGTCACCGTCTCGGGCGCCCGGACGACGCGCAACGTGATCTCGGTGACGATGCCGAGCGTGCCCTCGGACCCGACGACGAGACCGAGCACGTCGGGCCCGTCCTCGTCGAGCGCCTTGCCGCCGAGCGAGACGACGTCCCCGTCGGGCAGGACGAGCGTCAGCCCGGTCACATGGTTGACCGTGAACCCGTTCTTGAGACAGTGCGCCCCGCCGGAGTTCTCGGCGACGTTGCCCCCGATCGTGCACACCTGCTGGCTCGAAGGGTCGGGAGCGTAGAAGAGTCCGTCCGCTTCCACGGCCGCCGTCACCTCGAGGTTGGTGACGCCCGGCTGGACGACGACACGTTGGGAGTCGAGATCGACCTCGAGGACATCGTTCATCCGGGTGAGAGCGATCACGATGCCCTCGGCGACGGGGAGCGCGCCGCCCGAGAGCCCCGTACCGGCTCCTCGCGCCACGAAGGGGACGTGGTCGCGGGCACACGCGCGCACGACCGCCTGCACCTCGTCCGTCGACCGCGGGAGGACGACCGCAGCCGGCGTCGCACGCCATCCCGTGAGACCGTCGCAGTCGTAGACGCGCACCTGCTCCGGATCGCTGATCACGTGCTCCGCCCCCACCAGCGACTCGAGCTCCGGCACGAACGTGGGGGGGAGGCTCATGCGCTCGAGTCTACTCGCGTCCGATCGATGATCGATTCCTCAGACGCCGATCGCCGCGCTCGGGTAGGGTCACGACGTGCTGCCGATCGATCGACCCGGGAAGATCGTCTGCGTCGGGCTCAACTACCGCGACCACGCGGAGGAGCAGGGAGTGGAGCTCCCCGCGGCGCCGCTCTTCTTCGCGAAGTACACGACGGCGCTGATCGGGCCCGGCGACCCGATCGTGATCCCTCCGGCGGTCACGAAGTGCGACTACGAGGCCGAGCTCGGAGTCGTGATCGGGACGACGGTGAAACAGATCGGCAAGGAGAACGCCTTCGAGGCCGTCGCCGGCTACCTCGTCGCGAACGACGTCTCCGCGCGCGACCTCCAGTTCGCCGACGGTCAGTGGACACGGGGCAAGTCGCCGGACACGTTCTGCCCGGTGGGCCCGCTCGTGCCGGCGTCGGAGGTGCCCGATCCGCACGCGCTGCCCATCCGGGCGATCCTGAACGGCGAGGTGATGCAGGACTCCACCACCGCCAACCTCATCTTCGGGATCGACGAGGTGATCAGCTACGCGTCGCAGACCTCGACCCTCGAAGCGGGCGACCTGATCCTGACGGGGACGCCCGCGGGGGTCGGCGTCTTCCGTGACCCGCAGCGGCTGCTGCAGCCGGGCGACTCGATCACGATCCAGATCGACGGCCTCGGCGAGATCACGAACCCCGTCGTCGCGGGCTGAGCTCCCGGTCGCGCCGCTCCTCGCGGCTTGACGCGGCAACGATCGATGATCGATGATCGTGCCAGCGCGGCACGAGGTGGTGCAGACGAGGCCGTCCGCGTGCTGCCGGACGACAGTCACCGGCGAACCGAGCTCGTTTCCCGGTGAACGGGAGAGAGGCGACGGATGAGCGAGATCTCGCGCACGATCCTCCGCGAACAGGTGAAGGAGATCCTGTTGCGTCGGATCCTCCGCGGCGAGCTCAAGCCGGGGGACCTCCTCGTCGAGACGAGGATCGCGCAGGAGCTCGGGACGAGCCAGGCGCCGGTCCGTGAGGCACTTCGCGATCTCGAGCTGCTCCGCCTCGTCGAGTCCCAGCCGTTCCGGAGCGCCCGCGTCCGCGAGGTCTCCGACGACGAGTTGCTCCAGGTGTTCCCCGTGCGGGCCGTGCTCGAGGAGCTGGCGGCGCGGGAGGCCGCGAAGCGGGACGATCTCGACGTCGATGCGCTCGACGCCGAGATCGACGCGATGCGCCGGGCGGCAGAGGCGGGCGACGTCGACGCCCAGCTCGCCCACGACATCGCGTTCCACCGCCGACTCGTCGAGTCCTCCGGCAACCAGGCGCTCCTCGCCGCCTGGATCGCGCTCGGGATCGAGGTGCCGACGGCGTTCGGCGTCTTCTGGACGTACTTCGATCGCATGGAGCTCGTCGACTTCCACCCGCCGATCGTGGCCGCGCTCCGCTCCGGGGACGCCGCGCGCGCGGGTCGCGAGGCCCGGAAGCACGTCCAGCGCACCGAGCGCGTCGTGCGGCGCCGGCGCTCCGAGAGCGCCCGCCGCGGGGACGACGAATGAGCATTGGCGGGCGGATCGCGCCTGCGGTGGCGGGCGCAGCCCCGGAGCGCGTCGAGCGTGTCGTGCAGACCGTCGCGGGGCCGAGGCGGAGCTGACCGGTCTCGAGCAGCGCGCGCAGCAGTGGGTGGGGCAGTTCGCGAACGCGCGTCACCTCCTCCGCGCCCGCGACTGGCTGGTCGTGCTCGAACCGGCCGCGTCCGAGGCGGCGCGCATCGCTGCGCTGACGCACGACTGCGAGCGGGCGTTCCCCGGAGGGCCCCGGTGGAGCGCGGACGACGAGCCCGACGATCGCGTCTACCGCGACACGCACGCGAGGCGCTCCGCCGACATCGCCGCGGCGTGGCTGCGCGAGCAGGGAGCGGACGACCTCCTCGTCGACCGGGTCCACGGCCTCGTGCTCGACCACGAATGGGGCGGGTCGGCGGAGGCAGACCTCGTGCAGGCCGCGGACTCGCTGTCGTTCCTCGAGGTCCAGGGCGACCTCTTCGCGGAGTGGGTCGCCGAGGGGCGCTGCAGCCCGCAGCGGGCGATCGAGCAGTTCCGCTGGATGCACGACCGGATCCGCGTCGACCGTGCACGGCCGATCGCGTCGTCGCTGCTGGCAACGGTGGAGAAGGAGCTCCTGCCCTGATGCGCCGCCACGGCGCGGTGCTCGGAGGGCTGTTCCTCGGGGCGCTCGCGCTCCGGCCCCAGATCGTCGGCGTCGGGCCGCTGCTCCCCGAGATCCAGGACGACCTCGGGACGTCGCACGCCGTCGTCGGGCTGCTGGCGACGATCCCCGTCCTCTGCATGGGGCTCTTCGCGCCGGCGGCACCGCGGCTCGCCCGCCGGGTCGGGACGCGATCGGCGATGGCTCTCGCGCTCGGCCTCCTCGGTGTCGCCGGGCTCCTCCGTGCCGGGGCCCCGGGCGCCGCGCTCGTCGTCGCGATCACGCTCCCCGTGGGGATCGGCATGGGCCTGGGCAACGCCCTCCCGTCACTCGTCGTCAGGGAGCGGATCCCCGGCCGTCCGGCCACCGGGACCGGCGTCTACACGACGGGGATCCAGATCGGGTCGACGGTGTCGGCGGCGCTCGCAGTCCCGATCGCCGGTGCCTTCGGCGGCTGGCGGGCCGCGCTCGCGGCCTTCTCCGTCGCCGCGTGCGTGCTCACGGTGGTGTGGCTCGCGCTGACCCGGGGTGGGCCCGCGCACGTCCGGCCGGCCTCGCCCGCACCGCGGCTCCCGTGGCGGAGTCGCACCGGCTGGGCGCTCGTCGCCGTCTTCTCGCTGATGGGGATGTCGTACTACGGCCTCAATGCCTGGCTCCCCGACGCGTACCAGGAGCGCGGCTGGACCGACGGATCCGCGGGTGCGCTCCTCGCGATGATGAACCTCACGGCGATCCCCGCGTCGTTCGTCGTCCCATGGCTCTCCGACCGGCGCGGTGGACGTCGGCCGTACCTGATCGCGATGAGCCTCGTGTTCGTCACCGGCGCGTTCGGCCTCGTCGCGCTCCCGGGCGGCGCGTACGGGTGGGCGCTCCTCGCCGGGATCGCCCAGGGCGGCATGTTCGCGCTCGTGATGACGCTTCCGCTCGATCTCGAGGCGCGACCGGAGCGGGTCGGCGCGCTCGTGGGGATGATGCTCGGCGTCGGCTACACGATGTCGGCGACGGCCCCGTTCGTGCTCGGAGCCGTCCGGGACGGGACCGGCTCCTTCGATGCCGTCCTCTGGGTGGTCGTCGGATTGCTCGGCGCGCTCGTCGTCGCCGTCGCCTCCGTGCCGCGACGGGCGCGGGAGGCGCCGTCCGTGTAGCGCCCGGTGACGCTACGCCGCCGTGCGCAGGTGCGTCGCCGTGGCCGCGATCCCCTCGGTGAGCGACCGCTCCGGAAGCGGTGCGACATCCCGCACGAAGCCGATCGCCTCCAGCGCCGGCGGGAACGGCAGCGGGTCGCCGCTCCACGTCACCCGGGCGCCCGGGACAGCGGCGTCGATCGCGGCGACGACGTCCTCGATCGGGGCCGAGACACCCGGGAAGTTGTAGACCGCCGCGCGATCCGCCGCCGCCCGGGCGGCGAGCACGAACGCCCGGCCGACGTCGGGGGCGAAGTCGTACTGCGCCGTGCCCGAGAAGCCGATCTCGAACGTCTCGCCGCGCACGGCCGCCGCGACGGCGAGGGACGGGCCCGCCGTCATCCCCTGGTCGCGTGCCGGCCCGTAGACGACGTACGGCCGCAACCCGATCGACCCGACCCCGAAGTCGTCGCGGTAGACGCGCGCCATGCCCTCGTCGGCGAGCTTCGAGACGCCGTAGAGGGTTGCCGGGACGACGCCTCCCGTCTCGGGAGCGGGGGAGGCGTCGTGTCCGCTGTAGACGGCTGCCGACGAGGCGTACGCGATCCCGGGGACGCGGTCCGGTCGTTGACGCACCGCCTCGAGGACGGCGACGGTGCCCGTGACGTTGACCCGCATCCCCCGCACCGGGTCGGCCCGCACGAACGGCACCTGCAGGGCTGCGAGGTGGATCACGCGTGTGACCTCGTGCTCGTCGAGCGCGCGGCCGAGCCCCTCCAGGTCGGTCACGTCGCCCCGGACGAGGTGGACGCGCTCGGCGTCGTGCTCGCCGAGGACGAGTCGCAGCCGGCTCGTGTCGTCGCCGAGGTCGTAGCCGACGACCGTGTCGCCGTCGTCGAGCAGCGCCCTCGCCACCCACGCGCCGAGGCACCCGAGTGCTCCGGTGACGAGGACGCGATCCGCCATCTCCCGGCCCTACGCGAGCGGGGCGTCCTGGTACACGGTGACCGTCTCGGTGAAGAACTCGATCGCGGCCCGTCCCTGCTCGTGCGGCCCCCAGCCCGAGTGCTTGACACCGCCGAACGGGACGTGCACGTCTGCCCCCGCCGTCTGGGAGTTGACGTGGAGGACGCCTGCCTGCAACTCCTCCGCGAAGCGGTGCGCGGTCCGCAGGTCCCGGGTGAAGACCGACGCCGAGAGCCCGAAGGGCACGTCGTTCGCCCGTGCGATCGCCTCGTCGAGCGTGCCGAAGCGGTAGAGGGTGGTCACCGGGCCGAACACCTCCTCGCACGAGAGGTAGTGGTCGTCTCCGACGCCCTCGAACACCGTCGGCTCGATCAGCCACGCCTCGGGATGCCCACGGCCGCCCCCTGCGATCACCGTCCCGCCCTGGTCGCGCCCGCGCTCGATCGCCGCGAGGATGTCCTCGAGCGCCGTCTCGTTGACGACCGGCCCGACCTCGGTCGCCGGGTCCATCGGGTCGCCGACCGTCCCCGCCGCGATCCGCGCCAGGAACCGCTCCCGGAAGTCGTCGTAGACCGCGTCCTCGACGAAGATCCGCCGCGTCGCCGTGCACTTCTGGCCGGCCGACCAGAAGGCCCCGGCGTATGCCGCCTCCACTGCGCGGTCGAGCTCGGCATCGGCGGTCGCGATCAGGGGGTTGTGCCCTCCGAGCTCGAGCTGGACACGGCAGTCGCGCTTCGTGGCCTCGTTCCGCACGTTGTGCCCGACGGGGACGGAGCCGGTGAAGGAGATCGCCCGGACCTCGGTGTTGGCGACGAGCTCGGCGCCGACCTTCGAGCCGGCCCCGGTGAGGACGTTGAACACCCCTGCCGGTACGCCCGCCTCCGCGAAGCACTCGGCGATGTGCAATCCGGTGCGCGGGGCCTCGTACCCGAGCTTGAGAACGACCGTGTTGCCGTAGACGAGAGCGGGCGCGAGCTTCCAGATCGGGATCGCGACCGGGAAGTTCCACGGCGTGATCAGCCCGACGACCCCCAGCGGGCGCCGGAGCGTGAACAGGCGCTGATCCGGGACGGACGCCTCGAAGACGTCGCCGATCGGGCGCCACGCCTCGCCCGCCGAGAAGCGCAGGACGGCGGCCGCGCGCATCGCCTCCACCCGCGACTCGCGGAGCGGCTTGCCCATCTCCGCCGTCATGTCCACGGCGATGCGCTCCGCTCGTGCCTCGATCGCGTCCGCGGCGCGGTGGAAGACCGCGGCCCGCTGCCCGGCCGGGAGTCCCGCCCATCCGGGAAACGCGTCGCGGGCGGTCTCGACCGCGGCACGCGCGTCGGCGGCGTCGGAGGCCTGGTAGACACCGGTCACCTCGGACGGCCGAAACGGGTTCCGCTTCTCGTAGGTCTCGCCCGAGGCGCTGTCGCGCCATTCTCCGCCCACGTAGTTCCGCGCCGGGGTCTCGGTCAGCGTGTCGGTCATCAGGAGGCTCCTTTCGTTCCGCTACAGCAGCGTCGAGGCGGGGACCACGGGGTTGACGAGCGTCCCGATGCCCGGCACCGCGATCTCGACCGTGTGCCCGGGCAGGAGGGTGAAGTCGTCCGGGGGCACGAGCCCCGTGCCGGTGAGGAGAATGCTCCCGGCCGGCACCGGGTTGTCGCGCACGAGCCAGCCGACGAGGTCGGGGAAGCTGCGCCGCATGCTCGCGGTGGTGGTGCTCCCGACGAAGACGGTCGTCCCGGTGTCGTCCTCGATCCGCATCGTGATCTCGAAGGGCGCGGTCGCCGCGGTGGGGACGAGGATCGCGGGCCCGATCGCGCACGCTCCCGCGTACACCTTCGCCTGGGGCAGGTAGAGGGGGTTGGCGCCCTCGATGTCGCGCGACGAGACGTCGTTGCCGATCGTGTAGCCGAGGATCGTGCCGCCCTCGCCGAGCACGAGCCCGATCTCCGGCTCCGGCACGTTCCACGTCGAGTCGCTGCGGACACCGATCGGCTCACCCGGCCCGACCGTCCTCCTGCAGCCCGCGTCCTTGAGGAAGAGCTCCGGTCGGTGCGCGTCGTAGACCATCGTGTAGACGTCCTTCACGGCTGCTTCGTCGACGCGGGCGTCGCGGCTCCGCTCGTAGGTGACGCCGGCACACCACACCTCGGGTGGGTCGAGCGGCCGGAGGAGCTCGTGCCCGCCCGACGCGCTCGTCACGTCGGGATCCGTCTCGACGACGCCACGCCTGGGGCTCCATCCGGAGGAGAGGACGTCCACCACGTCCTGCTCCCCGGCCCGCACGAACCGCAGCGCGCCCTCGCCGCCGTGCGCGACCTCCTCGACGGCGATCGTGAGCGAGCCGTCCGGCGCACGGGTGCGGACGAGGCGCATCAGTAGACCGCCCGACCGCCGGAGATGTCGTAGGTGGCGCCGGTCGAGAACGAGCACTCGCCGCTCGCGAGCCAGGCGACGAGGGCGGCGACCTCGTCGGCCGTCCCCATCCGGCCCATCGGGATCCGCTCGACCATGTAGCCGATGTGCTCGTCGGAGAGGCCCGCGAGGATCGGCGTCTCGATCACGGCCGGCGCGACGCAGTTCACGACGACGCCCGTCCGGGCGAGGTCTTTCCCGATCGCCTTCGTGAGGGCGATCACGGCCGCCTTCGACGCCGAGTAGGCGGCGGCCATCGGGTTGCCCTCCTTCCCCGCGATCGATGCGACGTTGACGATCCGCCCGTACCCGCGCTCCACCATGCCCGGGATCACCGCGCGGTTGCAGAAGAAGACACCGTCGGCGTTGACCGCCATCACCCGGCGCCATTCGGCGTCGTCGACGTCGACCGTCCGCAGCGACCGACCGGGGATCCCGGCGGCGCAGACGAGCACGTCGATCGGCCCGAGCTCGCGCGTGACCCGCTCGACCGCCGCCTCGGCGTCGGCCGAGGCGGCGACGTCTCCGGTGACCGCGAGCACCTCGTCGCCGACCGCGTCACTCAGGTCGAACCCGGCGACGCGGGCCCCCTCGCCCGCGAGTCGGCTCGCGACGGCTGCGCCGATGCCGCTGGCGGCGCCGGTGACGAGCGCCACCCTCCCAGAGAATCGATGATCGTTGATCATTCGTTCGACCAGACCCTATAGTCTCGAAGTGGGTTTCGATCCGACGCGCGACTACCCGCTCGGCACCCGTCGACCCGATCTTGTCACGACGCCGTCGGGAACGCCGCTCGAGCGGGTGACACTGGAGGCGGCGCGTGACGGCACGCTCGCTCGCGACGAGCTCCGGGCGACGCCCGAGACGCTCCTGCGACAGGCGGAGGTGGCGCGTGCCGCCGGCCGCACGCAGCTCGCGGAGAACCTCGAGCGGGCGGCCGAGCTCACCGCCGTTCCCGACGGCGAGGTGCTCGCCGTCTACACGGCCCTGCGGCCCGGTCGCTCGACGGGCGCCGAGCTCGCGCAGTGGGCGGCGCGACTCGAGGAGCACGGTGCCCACCGCACGGCGGCCTTCGTCCGCGAGGCGGCCGCGGCGTATCGGGAGCGGGGGCTGCTCGCGTGAGCCGCCGACCCGTCTCGGGGCGGCATGCGTCGCGTGCGGCGAAGGAGCTCCGGCGCGAGCTCCTGATCTCGCCCTGGCCCGAGCTCGGTCTCGTCGCCGCGAACGGGCCGGGCGATCCCGAGCCCGGGCTCACGGTCGAGGACGGTCGGGTGACGCGCCTCGACGGGCGCGAGGCGCCCGCGTTCGACGTCATCGACCGCTACCTCGTCGCGCACGGCCTCGACCTCGAGGTCGCGGCCGAGGCGATGGCGCTCGACGATCGGGAGCTCGCGCGCCGGCTCGTCGACGTCGACGTCCCGCGCGACGAGCTCGTCCGACTCGCGCGTGGGCTCACCCCCGCCAAGCTGGCCCGCGTCGTCGGGCTGCTCGACGCCGTCGAGCTGATGTTCGCCCTCAAGAAGTTGCGTGCGCGACGCGTCCCCGGCAACCAGGCCCACGTGACGAACCTCAAGGAGAGCCCCGCCCTCCTCGCCGCCGACGCGGCCGAGGCCGCACGCCGCGGGTTCGCGGAGATGGAGACGACCGTCGGCGTCGCGCGGTACGCGCCGCTGAACGCCCTCGCCCTGCTCGTCGGCTCGCAGACGGGACGACCGGGCGTGATGACCCAGTGCGCAGTGGAGGAGCGGCGTAACCTCGAGCTGGCCATCCGCGGCCTCGTCACCTACGCCGAGACGCTGTCGGTGTACGGCACCGAGCCGGTGTTCGTCGACGGCGACGACACGCCCTGGTCGAAGGCCTTCCTCGGCGCTGCGTACGCCTCGCGCGGGGTCAAGGTCCGCTTCACGTCGGGCACCGGCTCGGAGGCGCTGATGGGGTACGCCCAGGGGCTCTCGATGCTGTACCTCGAGGCCCGCTGCGTCTCGGTCGTCCGCGCGGCCGGTGCGCAGGGCGTGCAGAACGGATCCATCTCGTGCGTCGCCCTCGTCCTCTCGGTGCCGGGTGGCACGCGGGCGATCCTCGCCGAGAACGTCCTCGCCGCCTGGCTCGACCTCGAGGTCGCGTCGGGGAACGACGCGATCGCCTCGCACTCGGCGATCCGCAAGACCGCGAAGCTGATGGGGCAGTTCCTGCCGGGGACGGACTTCGTGACCTCCGGCTACTCGGTGATGCCGCGGCACGACAACACGTTCGGCGGCGGGAACTACGACGCCGACGACCTCGACGAATGGCTGACGATCCAGCGCGACTGGCAGGTGGACGCCGGGATCGAGCCCGTCGCGGACGCCGAGGTGATGCGTGTCCGCGAGCGCGGTGCGCGCGCGATCCAGGCCGTCTTCTCCGAGCTCGGGCTGCCGGCGATCACCGACGCCGAGGTCGAGGCGGCGACCACGGGCTACGACTCGGACGACGTCCCCGACCGTGACCGTGCGGCCGACGTGGAGGCTGCCGACGACCTCCTCGAGCGCGGGACCTCGGGGCTCGACGTCGCACTCGCGCTCGACCGGAGCGGGTTCCCGGACGTCGCTCGGGCCGTCCTCGGCATGCAGCGACAGCGCGTCGCCGCCGACTACCTGCAGACCTCGGCCGTGATCGACGAGGACGGGCTCGTCCACTCGGCGGTGAACGACCCGAACCGGTACGCCGGGCCGGGCACTGGCTACCGGCTCGAGGGCGAGCGCTGGGAGCTGCTGCAGGCGCTCCCGTACGTCGACGACCCGCGGGCGCTCGGCCACCTCGGCCCCGGCGACGAGGCGGCACCGGGCGGTGTCTCGCTCGACACGGGGCGCGTGGCCGTGCGCGGCGACGATCCCGCGGAGGTCGTGGTCGCCGTCGGGCCCGCGTTCGCGGCGGAGATCGGCGAGACGATCAACGCGCTCGACCACCTCGACGTCCTCGCGGCGGTCTGCGACGGGATCCGCGAGGCGGGTGGGGCGCCACGCCTCGTCCGCGTCCGGCGCTCGGCCGATGCGGCCTTCATCGCCCACGACGGTGCGCGGCTGTCCGGCTCCGGAATCGCGCTCGGGCTGCAGTCCAAGGGGACGGCCGTCATCCACCGCGCCGACCTCCAGCCCCTCGACAACCTCGAGCTGTTCGGGATGTCGCCGCTCTACACGCTCGAGAGCTACCGGGCGATGGGTCGGAACGCAGCCGGCTACGCGCTCGGGCGACGCGTCGGGCCGGTGCCCACGGAGCTCGACAACTACGCGCGGGCGAAGCTGATCGTGCTCACGACGCTGCTCCACGCGCGGGAGACGCGGGCCGTCGTGCCCGGCGCCGAGCCGGTCGAGCTCTCGCTCGCCGCCGCACCGGTCGCGTGACGCCGGACGGCGTGACGCGCGACGTGGATCACCGCGCGCGCCGCGCCGCCCGGCGATCCCCTCCGGTGTGACCCGGCTCAGAGCGTGTCGGCGACGGCGGCCGCGGCCGCCTTCCCGGAGCGGATCGCGCCCTCCATGTGCATGTTGCCGACCCCGGAGATGTCGGTGCAGGCCCAGTGGAGCGGCCCGATCCGCCGTCGCAGGTCGGCGCCGAACCGCGTCAGCCCGCCGATCTCGAACGTCGCCGAGTACGCCCCGCGCGTCCACTCCTCGGCCGACCAGTCCACCTCGAGGACGTCGACCGGCGATCGGGCCCGGTCGCCGACGAGCCGAGCGAGCCCGTCGAGGATCGCGTCGCGGCGCGCATCGGGGCTCATCCGCTCCGCCTGCTCGCACCGCTCGGCGGCGAGGAACGAGACGAGGACGCCCGGTTCCCCACCCGGGGGCGAGTTGTCGTACACCTCGCGCACGAACCCGTACGGGGCGAAGCCCTCGCCCGAGAGGCCCTCCTCGCGCCAGAACGGGCGCTCGTAGACGGCGAGCACCTTGATCACGCTTCCCTGGGAGATCCCCTGCTCGGCCCGGAGGCGCCACGGCGGCAGCGGCGGGTCGAAGCGGATGGCGCCGGTGAGGTTGGGTGGGATCGCGATCACGGCCTGGCCTGCGTGCATGCGCGCGCCCGCCGTCGCGACGGTGACCCCGTCCTGGCTCCAGCGGATCGAGCGCACCGGCGCGCCGAGGACGACGCGGTGCCCGAGCGCCTCGGCGATGCGGATCGGGAGCAGCTGCGAGCCCCCGACGACGCGCGAGTGCAGGCAGAGGTCCGGCTCGAACAGGTTCTCGACACCGCCCGCGCCGGCGATCGTCCACAGCCCCCCGAGGAGGGAGAACGTGTGCGACGGCTTCGTCATGTACCCGCCCGAGAGGTACGCGCGAAGCAGGTCGCGGGCGAGGTCGTCCTCGACCTCGACGTGCAGCCACGCCTCGAAGCCGATCGCGTCGAGCTCGGCGGCGCGAGGGTGATCCCACGGTGCCTCCGGGTCGATCTCCGCGGCGAGCGCGTCGAGGGCCGCCGCCGCAGACGCGTACGACCGCTCGGCCGCCGAGCCCAGTGGGGCGTCGTGGCCGACGTAGCGGTGGGCGGTGCCGTCCGCGTCGACGAACACGCGGTCGCCCTCCCGGTACGCGTGGAAGAGCTCGAGCCCGAGCTCGGCGAGGAGCGCGTGCATCTCGGTCTGGTAGGGCGCGATCCACTGTCCGCCGAGCTCCTGCGGCTGACCCATGACCTCCGTGTTCCACACCCGGCCGCCGACGCGGTCACGTGCCTCGAGGACGATCACCTCGTTCCCGGCGGCGCGGAGCGCCCGTGCGGCGCAGAGGCCTGCGATCCCCGCGCCGACGACGACGACGTCCGCATCACGCGTCCCTGCCACCGGTCCGATCCTCTCACACCCCGTGGTGACGGGCCGGGCGGCTCGTCACCACTTGCGGAGGCCGGCGGCCCGCTGCTCTTGGGCGAGCCGCCGCTCTGCCTCCTCCTCCTCGCGGAACAGGCGGAGCAGCAGCCAGACGATCGCGGCGAGGAAGACGAGCGCCTGCTCGGTCGACATCAGGATCCCACCGAGGTTCTGGTCGGCCTCCGCGGAGATCCCCCACAGGCGCTCCGGCAGGCCCTCGTAGTACCCGTAGACGGGCGGCGAGAACGTCAGCGCGAGCCCGAGGAACGCCGACCCGACGAAGGCTGCGAACACGTACGCGATCCGGCCGAGCGTCGGGACGCTGTGCGGCGGGTCGCAGAGCACCGGCCACCAGAAGAGGAGGCCGATCGCGATGAGGATCGCGTGCTCGACGTTCAGCAGGATCGGCTCGCGCAGGAACGCGTCGTAGAGGGGACCGAGGTGGATGGCGTACCAGCCGACGAGCCATACGGGCAGCGCGACCACCGGCCGCGTGGCCAGCGCGAACCACGCGCCGAGGCGGTCGGCGACCCCGAGTCGCATCGCCGGCGTGAGCCCGAGCAGGAGGAGCGGTGGCGCCCAGTCGGCGATCACGACGTTCTGCAGCAGGTGGAAGAGGAGCAGGTACTCGACCGCGATCGTCTCGAGCGGCGAGTTGAGGGAGAGCACGACGAGCGCCACGCCGAGCCCGAAGAGCCAGGCACGCCACGCCGGCGGCCGGGGCGCGCTCTTCCTCCACGCACGGGCGTAGAGCCAGACGGCGACGGCCCCCAGCGCCACGAACAGCGGCTCGAACGTGAAGGACCACGGGGAGGGCATCAGCCGACGTGCTCCGGGCTCCCCGGGGCCCGTCGTGCGCTCGCCTGCCGGTAGAGCAGGACGAACGCGACTCCGAGCGTCAGCGTCTGCTCGACGATCATCACCACCGCCGAGAGCTTCTGGTCGGTGATCGCGGACAGGCCGAGCAGCCGCTCGGCCTGGTCGGCGTAGGTGTCGTAGAGCGGCTCGGCCGCGAACGCGATCACGTAGGCGAGGATCTGGCCGGTCCAGAAGAGCAGGGCGACGTACCCGGCGCGCTCGCCGACGGTCAGCCTGTGGTGCCCGGTCGGGTCGACGATCTGCGTCCAGACGAGCAGGCCGGCGACGACGAAGCTCACGTGCTCGAGCGAGTGGACGACAGGGCTCGTCAGGGCGCCCTCGTACGCGGCCGGAACGTGCCACACGACGACCGTGCCCACCCACACGAGGTAGCTGACCGAGGGCCGGAGGACGAACGCGAGGGCGCGGCGCAGCCACCGGGTGTGCGCGAGCGGCACGAGCAGGCCGCGCGGGAGGAAGAACACGGCGAGCGGCCCGCGCACTGCGACGAGCGTCAGCGCGATCCCGAGGTCGGCGACGAGCACGTGCTGGAGCATGTGCACCGACTGCAGGTACTCCTCGCCGACCGTGTCGATCGGGCCGACGAGGGCGAAGACGGTGATCCCGACACCCGTCACGAACAGCGCCGCGCGGCTCCACGGCGCGAGGTCCGCTCTTCCGCGGCGTCGGAGCCGCCGGAAGCCGTGGAAGAAGAACGCGATCGCGACCGTCGCGCCGGCCAGCACGAGGGGCGAGAACGACCAGCTCAGCCACGGTGTCGTCTCGGCGATCGCGGTCACGCGGTCAGGCTAGACGAGGACCCCACGACGTCAGGGCCCGAGGGCCGCCGCTCGGCGGGACGGGAGCCTCGCGGGGAGCGATGATGCATGCGATGCGGTCGTACAGGACACGGGGGGCGGCGCTGATCCTGCTCGGGGTGGTCCTCGGGTTCCTCGGCATCGTCGACGTCCTCGCCGCCGACTCGAGGCGTGCGCTCGTCGACGTCGGGCTCGCCGTGCTCGCCGTCGTCGTCGGCGTGGCGTTCCTTCGGCGCGACCGAGCGGGCTGAGCGCTCACCGAGCGGAGAAGCCGCCGTCGACGGGGAGCACGGCGCCGGTCACGTAGCGTGCGTCGTCGGAGAGGAGGAAGGCGATCACGTCGGCGATCTCACCCGGCTCACCGAACCGTCCGATCGGGATGCGCGCCTCGATCTCGCGCCGACGCCACTCCTCGAGGCTCGCGGTCATGTCCGTCGCGACGTACCCGGGGGCGACCGCGTTGACGCGGACACCGCGCCCGGCGAGCTCGTTGGAGAGCGCCTTCGTCAGCTGTGCGACGCCGCCCTTCGATGCGGCGTAGGCCGAGGCGTTGACGCCCCCGGTGAACGAGAGCATCGAGGCGAGCAACACGATCGACCCGCCCGTCGGCTGGTCGACCATGCGTCGCGCCGCTGCCTGTGCGAGCACGAACGCCGACGTGAGGTTCAGGTCGACGACGCGGCGCCAGTCCTCCAGCGACGTCTCGAGGGCGCCCTGGCGGTGGATCGTCCCCGCGTTGGCGACGAGGGCGTCGAGGCGGTCGAGGCGGTCGACGGCGGAACGGGCCTGGTCGGGGTCGGCCAGGTCGACGCCGGTCGACCGCTCGGCCGTCTCCACGACCCACCCGTCGCGGCGGAGCCGTGCGGCCGTCGCCGCGCCGATCCCGCGGCTGGCGCCGGTGACGAGCGCGACACGCTCGGCCTCATCCTCGACGGCCTCCGGCGGTGTCACGTCACGGCTCCGCGTCGCCCGCGAGCCCGTGGACGGCGGCGAGCAGCGCGGACGGCTCGAGACGGTTGCGGTAGTCGACGTCGACGCTCGCGAGACGGATCACGCCCGGGCGGTCGACGACGAACGTCGCCGGGATCGGCAGCTCCCAGGCGTCGTTCCCGTTCGCCTCCGTGAGGTCGATCCCGCGCCCCCGGTAGAGCTCGACGAGCGGCGGCGGGAGCCGCCACACGAGCCCGTACTCCCGGGCGACGCGGTTGTCGAGGTCGCTCAGCACCTCGAAGCCGAGGGCGTTCGTCTCGGCGAACGTCAGCGACCCGTCGGGCAGCTGCGGCGAGACCGCGACGAGCTCGGCGCCCGCGGCGCGGATCTCTGGGAGGACGTCCTGGTAGGCCCGCAACTGCAGGTTGCAGTACGGTCACCAGCCGCCGCGGTAGAAGGCGAGGACCGCTGCGCCGCGCCCGAGCACGTCGCCCAGCGAGATCGCCCCACCGCGCGCGGACGGGAGGGTGAAGCCGGGGGCCGGGTCGCCGACGCGACGCACGCCGCCCGTCCCCGCGGCCCGGAGCTCGGCGAGCGCGCCCTCGATCACGGCCATGCCCGCCGGCCCGTAGCGCTCGGCCGACCGCGCCCGCTGTGCGCGCAGCTCGTCGCCGAGGCCCATCAGCGCTCGACGTGCAGCGAGCCGCCGAGGTCGCCGAGGACGAGATCGCGATCCCGGTCGGGGATGTGGTCGAGGGGGACGGGCGCGAGCGCCTCGATGAACGTGACGCCGATCGCCGAGTGCAGCTCGTGCTCGACGCCTCGGTTCACGACGCACACGTCGCCGGGCCCCATCTCCCGCATCTCGTCGCCGATCGTCACGAGCACCGACCCGTCGAGGACCAGCATCACCTGCTCCGTGTGCTCGTGGCTGTGCCGCTGCACGGTCGTCCCCGGCTCGTAGGTGACCCGCCCGAGGAACACCTGATCGCCCGCGATCGCGTGCAGGTCGACAGTGGGGAAGATCCGCCACGGCTCGACGTCCTTCCACGTCCGGAAGACGCTCATGCGCGCTCCGTGCGGGGTGAGGCCTCCGCCTCACCCCGTGATCCGGTCGCCGCGCGGCGCGGCTCGTCCGGCCCCGCGTTCACGCCGGGACCTCGAAGCGCAGGCTGCCGTCGGAGACCGCGTTCACCGACAGCTCCTCGTCGAACGCGACGAGCTTGCCCTCGCGCCGCGGCTCCGCCTTGGCGGCGAGCGCCCTCAGCACCTTCTCCGGCGTGATCGGCAGCTCCGTGATCCACACGCCGACGGCGTCGTAGACCGCGGCCGCGATCGCCGGCGGCTGGCCGTTGTTCGCCATCTCGCCGATCCCCTTCGCGCCGTACGGGCCGTCGGCGGACGGGTTCTCGATGATGATGGTGTCGATCTTCGGCAGGTTCTCCGCGCCCGGCGCGAGGTACGAGCCGAACTGCCCGCCGCGATGCTCGGCCGACGGGTAGTACGGGTAGCAGTTCTCGAGCACGCCGAGCCCGAGCCCCTGCACCGCACCGCCTTCGATCTGGCCCTCCACGAGCGTGGGGTTGATCGCGCGGCCGACGTCGTAGCACTGCCAGAGCCGGAGCACGGTGACCACGCCTGTCTCGTCGTCCACTTCCACCTCGGCCGCGCACGACGCGTACGAGATGGCGGAGTGCGGCGGGAGGTCGACGCGGCCCGTCTCCGGGTCGACGATCGTCGCGTACGGCTTCAGCTGCGCGCCGGTGCCGGTGATCAGCTCGCCATGGCCCCAGGTCGCGGCTGCGGCAACGTCGGGAACGCCGATCTTCGTCTGCGGCGCGCCCTTCGCCACCACCTCGCCGTCCACGATCTCGAGGTCGGAGGGGTCGATCTCGAGCTCCTTGCCCGCGATCTCGAGGATCTTCTCGCGCACCTTCAGCGCCGCCTTCTCCACCGCCTTGCCCGCGACGAACGTCGCCCGCGACGCGAACGTCCCGGTGCAGACCGGCGACGAGTCGGTGTTCGAGTTGTCGTACGTGACCCAGTCGTAGGGAACGCCGATCGTCTCGGCCACGATCTGCGACTGGATCGTCTTCGAGCCGTTGCCGATGTCCGACGTGCCGGCGAAGACGTCGACACGGCCGTCCGGCTTCACCTTGATCCACGCCTGTGACGGGTCGCCGTTCTGGTTCATGCCGGTCGGGTACTCGATCGCCGCGATGCCGCGGCCCCTGTGGACTGCCATCAGTGGTCCTCCGGGTTGCCCATTTGCGCCACCAGGTGCTCCGGTAGCAGGTCGCCCTCGCGCATCGCGGGGGTCATCGCCTCGAGCCCGGGTGCGAGCTCCGCGCCCATGCCGCCGGCGAGGGCCTTGACGACCGGCACCGTGGACGGGTCGGTGTAGGTGATGCCGTTCGGCGACGTGTCGCCGATCCGGTTCGCGTTCTTCAGCCGCAGCTCCCACGGGTCGATGCCGATCACCTCGGCCACGCGGCTGACGTGGGTCTCCGTCGCGAACGAGATCGACGTCACGCCGAACCCGCGCATCGCCGTCGTCGGCACCCGGTTCGTGAACACGACGTAGCCGTCGAAGTGCAGGTTCGGGATCGTGTACGCGCCCGTGTGGTGGAACGAGTGCTTCGTGAGACCGTACGGCGAGAAGCGTGCGTACGCGCCCGAGTCGTGGAGCGTGAGCATCTTGCGACCCAGGATCCAGCCGTCCTTCGTCACCGCATCCGCGATCTCCATGTGCCACGGCGCCCGCGTCGACGAGCAGAGGAACTCCTCCTCGCGCGTCCAGCGCCAGCGCACCGGCCGACCCGACTTCTGAGCGAGCAGGCAGCACATGGTCTCGGTCGCGGTGTCGACCTTGCCGCCGAAGCCTCCACCGACGGTGCCGCCCACGACCTTCAACCGGTTGAGCGGTACCTGGAGGTGCGCGGCGACGACGCCGAGCGAGAAGTAGAGGGCCTGCGTGCACGAGTAGATCGTGAGCCGGCCGTTCGCCTCCGGCACGACCTGGCACGACTGCGTCTCGACGGGCACGTGCTCGATCGCGGCGGGCCGGTAGACCCCCTGCACGATCACGTCCGCCTGGTCGAACGCCCTGTCGATGTCGCCCTTGCGGATCTGGCGCCGGTCCATCTCCGCCTCGAAGTGCGGGTACCAGTTGCCCCACTGGTGGACGACCGGCGCGTCCGCGTCGAACGCCTTGCGGACGTCGAACAGTGCGGGCTTCTCCTCGAGGTCGAGCACGATCGCCTCGACCGCCGCCATCGCCGTCTCCTCGTGCTCCGCGGCGACGACCGCGATCGGCTGGCCCTTGTACCGGACCGTGTCCTTCGCGAGCAGCGGCTCGTCGGCGGGGATGCCGAGAGCGGACAGGTGGCCGTACTCGAGGAGCGGGACGTCCTCCGACGTGACCACTGCGTGCACGCCCTTCATCGCCTCCGCCGCCGACGTGTCGAGGCCCGTGATCACGGCGTGGTGCACCGGCGAGCGGAGCGCCTTCACCCAGAGGGTGCCGGGGACGCGGATGTCGTCCACGAACACCGTCCGTCCCGTCACGTGGGCGACGCCGTCGTAGCGGGGGAGACGTGCGCCGACCGCCTTCATGCCGCACCTCCCAGGTTGACCATGTCGGCGCTCGGCGCCGTCACGGTGAGGTCGAACGCGTCGCCGCGGGCGGCCGCGGCGATCGCGTCGATGATCTTCACGTAGCCCGTGCACCGGCAGACGTGACCGGCGATCGCCTCCTTGATCGCCTCCGGGTCGTCGCTGCCGCCCGCGTCGATGTACGACGCCGCGGCGAGCATCATCCCGGACGTGCAGAAGCCGCACTGCGCTGCGTAGTGGTGCGTGAACGCCTGCTGGAGCGGTGAGAGGTCGTCGGGCGTCCCGAGGCCTTCGACGGTCGTCACCTCGGCGCCCTCGACGGACGCGACCGGGGTCAGGCACGACCGACGGGCGACGCCGTCGACGAGCACGGTGCAGGCTCCGCAGCCGCCCTGCTCGCACCCCGCCTTCGGGCTCGTGATCGCGAGCTCCTCGCGGAGCACGTCGAGCAACGTCGTGAGCGGCGGGCTCTCGATCTCGTGGGCGACGCCGTTGACGGTGATGCCGATCATGTCCCCTCCCCGAGGTCGGCGAGCACGCGGCGCACGAGCACCGGCAGGGTCTGCTCCCGGTACCACGCGGACGCGAGCGCGTCGTCGCCGAGGCGAACCTCGGAGGCGGCCGCGTCGGCGTCGCCGGAGAGCATCCGGGCATGATCGGCGAGCCCCGTCGCCGCAAGGCGGACGTCGCCGCCGCTCGTGCGGGCGGCGGAGACCGCGAGCACCGTGTACTCGTGGGTGTGCGGGTAGTCGATCGTCGCGAACGAGCCCGCCGCGGGCTCGTCGAACGACACGTCGAGGAGCAGTCGACCGGCCCGATCGTCGAGGAAGCTCTCGAGAGGCTCGCTGCGCTCGCCTCCCGGCCCCGTCGAGCGGGCGGTTGCGTCGAGCGCGAGCAGCGGGCCCTGCAGGTCGCCGCGCGGCGCATCGGGCCCCGGGCCGGCGCAGATGTTGCCTCCCAGGGTCGCCTGGCGGCGGATCTCGCCGTCAGCCACGTTCGCGGCGCACGGGCCGAGCGGCGCGGGGAGGTCGACGAGGTCGGCGACCGGTGTCGCCGCGCCGATCGTGATCCGCGAGCCGTCGCGCGTGACGCCGGCGAGCCCGGCCTTGCCGAGCAGGAGCGCCTTGTCGACCTTCAGGCGCCCGTAGGTGATCTCGGGCATCACGATCGTGCCCCCTCCGACCACCGTTACGCCCGACCCGTCTCCGAAGGCGGCGGCCGCCTCGTCCGGCGAGGTCGGGACGAGGACCTCAGTCGCTTGCGTCATGGACCGTCCTTCCCTGAGCTCGTTGCGTCACAGCGATGCGCCACCGAGTCTAAACCCCGCTGGTGCACCGGGCGCGAGAACAATCGATGATCGGTGATCCCGCTCCGCCTGTCGCGTCCCGGGAGCGCGAGGTGCCCGCCTCGCGCTCCCCGACCGCGAGCATCGCGACGGCCCGGCGGACGCCGTCCCGGGCCGCGCGTGCCGTCGCCTGCGGGACGCTCGCCGACGGTGCGGCGCAGTCGCTAGCCCTGCGGCTCGCCGGCGATGCCCCAGAGGCGCGGCTCGACGCCGTGGATCACGACCTGGATGTGCTCCTTCGCTGCGCCGCTTGACTCGGCGAGCGCGTCGGTGAGCGCGGAGATCATCTTCGGCACCGACTCATCCGTGACCCGGCGGTCGTAGAGCTTGACCTCGATCAGCGGCATGACTCCTCCTTCGGACGTTGGCTGAAGGTCGAGTCTTGCACGGTCGGGCGCGCTCCCGGCGACGAGGCGTCGGTGGCCGTTCCTGCCCTCGGCGGGCACGCTCGCGGGTCGCGAGGCCGGCGGTGCTCCGCCGTGACGTGGGCGCTCCCGGTCGCCCGCGTCGCACCGCTAGTGGAGCGGGTCGGCCCAGACGCCGTCCTCGAGGGTGGACGGGTCGGGGGCGGGGGACGCCTCCGCCTCGTCGAGCCCCCAGGCGATCGCGGCCGCGGCCTCCGTGCGCAGCTCCTCG
Source organism: Gaiella sp. (assembly GCF_057140465.1). Classification (NCBI taxonomy): domain Bacteria; kingdom Bacillati; phylum Actinomycetota; class Thermoleophilia; order Gaiellales; family Gaiellaceae; genus Gaiella; species Gaiella sp. The sequence continues at coordinate 41,326 of NZ_DBNHWK010000015.1, read as the reverse complement.
AGCTGGGTCGTGGACGCGCCGTCGAGCGCGAGACGCGCCGCGAGGCGGTCGACGGGGTCGCGGTCGGCGTAGGCGTCACGGAGCTCATGGGAGACGTACGCGCCGTCGTCGTGCGCGGCGTGGCCGTGGATGCGGAGGGTGAGGGCCTCCACCGCCTGCGGGCCGAGGCCGGCGCGGGCCCGCTCGACGGCGGCGCGGACGGTGTCGAACGTCGCCACGGCGTCGGTCCCGTCCACGGTCTCGCACGGGATCGACCAGCCGCCGTAGACGCGCTCCGCCATGCGCGTGTTCACCATCTCGCCGAGGGTCGGGGTCGAGTAGGCGAAGTGGTTGCGCTGGAGGACGAAGACCGCGGGCACCTGCCAGACGCCCGCGAGGTTGAGCCCCTCGTGCGTGTCGCCGACCGAGAACGCCCCCTCGCCGACGAACGTCAGCGCGACACGGCGCTCGCCGCGCCGCTTGAACGCGCGCGCGGCGCCGACGGTGACCGGGACGAGGTCGCCGAGCATCGACACGAGCGGGAAGACCCCGCGCTCGGGCGCCCCGAAGTGCATGTTCCCGTCCCGACCGCGGGTCGGGGAGTCGCCCGTGCCGAGGAAGTTGCGGAACGCCTCGGTGACCGTGACCCCCTTGGCGAAGTGCGTGGCGAGCTCGCGGTTGAGCGGGCACACGACGTCCTCCGGGCCGAGGGCGAGCCCCGCGGCCGCCGCGACCGCCTCCTGGCCGCGGCCGTCGTAGAACGAGCCCGCGATCCGGCCCTGGCGGTAGAGGGCGAGCGCCCGCTCCTCGAACAGGCGCTGGAGGAGGACGAGCCGGTACAGGCCCAGCCGCTGCTCGGCGGTCACGGCCGGTTCGTCGATGCACGGATGGGCGCTAGTAGGCAAGGAGCTCCTCGAGTGCGCGGGCGGTCGAGCCCGGCGACGGCAGGTATGCGTCCTCGAGCACGGGCGCGAACGGGACCGGGGTGTCCGGGGGCGCGTGGAGCGCCGGTGGTGCGTCGAGCAGCTCGAACCCCCGTCGGCCGACGAGCGAGAGCACGAGGCCCGCGACACCGGTCGAGCGGGCCGCCTCCTGGAGCACGAGCACGCGGGAGGTCTTCTCGAGCGAGGCCAGGATCGTCGTCTCGTCGAGCGGCCAGATCGTGCGCAGGTCGACGACCTCGGCGTCCGCACCGAGCGTGTCGACCGCTGCGAGCGCGGTCTGCACGCCCGAGCCGTAGGTGACGATCGTGGCATCGGCTCCCGGGCGGACGACCCGGGCCCGACCGAGCGGGGTGCGCGACCCCGGGGTCGGCGGGGACGCCTTCAGCGATCGGTAGAGGCGCTTGTGCTCGAACACGAGCACCGGGTCGGGGTCGTCGATCGCGGCGCGGAGCAGCCCGTACGCGTCCTCGACGGTGCCCGGGCAGACCACCTTCAGGCCGGGCTGGCCGACGAACCACCCCTCCGGCGAGCCCGCGTGGAACGGCCCTCCGCGCACCCCGCCCCCCGAGGGCATGCGGATCACGACCGGGAGCGGCTGCCCGCTCCGCCAGTGGGTCTTGGCGCCGACGGTGACGATCGTGTCGAACGGGCACGTGACGAAGTCGGCGAACTGGAGCTCGACGACCGGCCGCTCCCCCATCCACGCGGCGCCGAGGGCGGCGCCGACGAAGCCCTCCTCCGAGATCGGCGTGTCGAGGACGCGATGCTGGCCGAACTCGTCGCTCAGGCCCTTGGTGACGCCGAACGCACCGCCGAAGTGGCCGATGTCCTCACCGAGCAGGAAGACGCGCTCGTCGTCGCGGAGCGCGTCCGCGAGCGCCTGCCGAACGGCCTCCAGGTAGGTGATCTCGCTGATGGCGGGACTCTAGAGCGCCCCGCGCGCGACGGGCGGCCGCCCTGCGTCGCCGCCCACCGCGCGCGAGCGTCGGGTGGTCATGGTGCGGCAGCGAGCGGAGGCCTCCACATCTCCGCGCCGGCACCCGGCTTCTGCGTCTCGTTCGTCGTCCGGTGCTCGACCGGGACCTCGGGGCCCGGCACCGAGTCACCGACGAACCGGGACACCACGCGCTCGTTCTCGACCCGCGCCGGCCAGTCGTGGATCGGGAGGCAGAAGACGCCGGAGTTCAGCGCCTTCCTGATCGCGGCCTTCTCCTGGCGCTTCGACGTCCCGTGATTGCCGGTCGGCTGCGGCTCGTAGTCGAGCACCTGGTAGATCGGATCCACGATCTGGTTCTGGATGTCGTAGATCACGTCGCCACAGATGCAGGCCGTGCCCTCGGCCGTCTCGACGAGGATGTTCATCGACCCCTCGGTGTGCCCGCCGGCCGCCTCGCACACGATCCCGGGCGCGATCTCCTCGGGGCCCGACAGCTCGAGGTCGAGCAGTCGCATCGCGCCCGGCCGGTGCAGGCGGTCGATGTGGTGCTTGACGTACTCGGGCGGGTACTGGCCGCCCATGATCCCGGAGGCCGAGTACTCGAGCTCGCGCCGGTTCGTGATCACCGTCTGCTTGAACGAGAACTGCGCGTCCTGCCCCGCGTGGTCGATGTGATGGTGGGTGTGCAGGATCCAGCGGACGTCGTTGATCTTGACGCCGAACCGCCCGAGCTGGCGGCGGATCGTCATCTCCTTCGTGACGATCCCCTTCATCCCCAGGCGCTCCATGATCTCCGGATGGGATGCGCCGGTGTCGACGAGGATCGGATCGGTGTCGGGGCCCATGATCAGGTACCCCCACGTCTTGACGCGCGCGGTCGTCCCCATCCCGCGACCGAGCACGAGGAAGCTCGCCTCCAGCTCGATGTCGATCAGGTCGAGCATCTTGATCTCGTAGGCCATGACGCCCTCCTTCTTGGGTGTACGTGCATTGGTCCAGAGATGGGCCTCCCCGTCAACACGGAGGCGTCCGGCGGACGGTCGCGCCGAGGACGCACCGCGCGGGCTACGCTCCGCGCATGAGCTTTCGCACGATCGACGAGTTGGAGGAGGCGCTGCGGGGTGCCGACTACCTGCCCGACCGTGGCCTCTCGACGGCGCTGTTCCTCGCGCTCGCCCTCGAGAAGCCGCTGCTGCTGGAGGGAGAGGCCGGGGTGGGCAAGACGGAGGCGGCGAAGTCGCTCGCGACCGCCCTCGGGGCGCGGCTGATCCGCCTGCAGTGCTACGAGGGGCTCGATGTCGCCCATGCCGTCTACGAGTGGAACTACTCGCGCCAGCTCCTGCACATCCGCGCCGCGCAGGAGGGCACCGTCTCGGAGGACGAGCTCTTCGGGCCGGAGTTCCTGATCCGGCGGCCTCTGCTCGAGGCGATCGACTCCGAGGAGCCGGTCGTGCTCCTGATCGACGAGATCGACCGCGCCGACGAGGAGTTCGAGGCCTTCCTGCTCGAGGTGCTCTCGGACTTCCAGATCACGATCCCCGAGCTGGGGACGATCCGCGCCCGCCGCCGCCCCGCCGTCGTCCTCACCTCGAACCGGACGCGCGAGCTGCACGACGCGCTGAAGCGGCGCGCGCTGTTCCACTGGATCGGGCATCCGTCGATCGAGCGGGAGATCGAGATCGTCAAGCTCCGCGTCCCGGGGATCCCGGAGCGCCTGGCGTCGGAGGCGGCGGCCTTCGTCCGCGAGCTCCGGGGCCTCGACCTCGCGAAGCCGCCGGGCGTCGCCGAGACGATCGACTGGGCGATGGCGCTGAACGCGCTGGGGCGGCAGGAGATCGACGCGGAGGTCGTGGAGCAGACGCTCGGCTCGGTGCTCAAGTACCGCGAGGACATCGAGGCCGTGCGCGACGAGACGCTCCGGGAGCTGGTCGACTCCGCCAAGGCGTCGACCCCGTAGGACGGCATGGCCGATCCCGGCGACGCGATCGTCCGCCACGTCGTGACGTTCGGGCGGGTGCTCCGCGAGGTCGGCCTCGAGGTCGGCCCCGGCCGCACGATCGACGCGCTGCGCGCCCTCGACGTCGTCGACCTCACGCGCCAGGAGGACGTCTACTTCGCCCTACGGCAGACGCTCGTCTCCCGCCAGGACGAGCTCGACCTCTTCGACCGGGCGTTCCTCGCGTGGTTCCTGCGTGCGCCCGTGCTGCCGCCGGCCCGCCAGACGGGCCTCGTGCAGCCGGCGGCGCGGGCCGCCGCCGCGCCGGTCGACCGCCTCCGCGGTGAGGGGGACGAGGAGCCGGAGGGAGAGCCGGCCGAGCTCGGCGCGTCCGCCCACGAGCTGCTGCGCGAGAAGGACTTCGCGGAGATGACGCCGGACGAGTTCCGCCGCCTGCGGCAGCTGATGCAGGTGATCGCCCGCACGCGGCCGCGTCGCTCGTCGCGGCGCCGCCAGGCCGACCCGCGCGGCGAGCTGCTCGACATGCGCCGTCTGATGCGCCGCTCGCTCCGCACCGGCGGCGAGCCCGTCGAGCGGGCGTACCGCTCGCGGAAGGAGGTGCCGCGGAAGCTCGTCGTGCTCTGCGACGTCTCCGGCTCGATGGACGCGTACTCCCGGGCGCTGCTCCTGTTCCTGCACGCCGTCGTCGGATCGGGGCCCGGCGTCGAGGCGTTCGCGTTCGGCACCCGGCTGTCCCGGCTCACACCCGATCTCGCGACGCGCGACCCCGAGGCGGCGATCGACCGCTGCACGGAAGCCGTCGTCGACTGGGGCTCGGGGACGCGGATCGGTGCGTCGCTGAAGGAGTTCAACAACGTCTACGGCCGCCGCGCGCTGACGCGGGGCGCGATCGTCGTCGTCGTCTCCGACGGGTGGGAGCGCGACGACCCGGACCTCGTCGGGAGAGAGATGGCCCGGCTCGCGCGCGCCGCGTACGCGGTCGTCTGGGTCAACCCGCTGAAGGGGAACCCGGAGTACCAGCCGCTCGCCGGGGGGATGCGCGCGGCGCTTCCCTTCGTCGACCGGTTCCTGCCCGGCCATAATCTGAGGAGTCTCGAGGAACTGGCGGCGGTGCTCGCCGGCATCGAAAGGAGGCATGCGGCGTGAAGGAGATCCTGGACGACGTGGAGCGCTGGCGGGAGGAGGGCGAGCAGGTGGTCGTCGCGACCGTCGTCGCCACCAGGCGCTCGGCGCCGCGGCCGGTCGGCGCGAGCCTCGCGATCTCGGAGTCGGGGAAGATGTGCGGATCGGTCTCCGGCGGCTGCGTCGAGAGCGACGTGTTCGAGAACGCGATGGAGGTGCTCGCGACCGGCGAGCCGAAGCTGCTCCACTACGGGATCACGGACGACCTGGCATGGAGCGTCGGGCTGCCCTGCGGCGGCGAGATCGACGTCTTCGTGGAGAAGGTCGATTGACGCTCGTCCATCGCCTCCACGAGCTGCGCCAGTCCGAGGGGCGGGGCGTCCTCTTCACCGTCGTCGAGGGCGAGGGCGTCGGCGGGAAGGCCCTCGTCGTCGAGGGCGGTGACACCGTCGGAGGCGGCGTCCCCGACGAGGCGCTCGCGCGGTTCGACGAGCTCGTGCGCGGCGGTCGGAATCGCCTGCTCACGCTCGAGGACGGGACGCGCGTCTTCACCGAGTGGTACGGGCCGCCGCCGCGCCTCGTCGTGTACGGGGCGGTCGACACGGCCGAGGCGCTGTGCAGAGGCGCCAAGCTGCTCGGCTGGACGGCGATCGTCGCCGACGCCCGCGGCACGTTCCTGACCCCCGAGCGCATCCCCTCGGCCGACGCGCTGATCGCGAAGTGGCCCCAGGAGGCCCTGGACGAGGTGGCCCCCGACCACCAGACGGCGATCGTCGTCCTCACCCACGACGACAAGTTCGACGAGCCCGCGCTGATCGGCGCTCTCGAGACGGAGGCGTTCTACGTCGGCGCGCTCGGATCGCGTCGGAACCAGGAGCGACGCCGCGAGCGGCTGCTCGAGGCGGGCGTCCCCGCGGAGTCGCTCGAGCGGATTCAGGGGCCGTGCGGCCTCGACATCGGCGCCGACACGCAGGAGGAGACGGCGCTCTCGATCCTCGCCGAGGTGCTCGCCGTGCGGGCGGGGCGCCCGGGTGGCCAGCTCAGGAGCGCCACCCAGCGGATCCACGTCGAGGTCGAGTAGGCGGCCCGCCGCGGCCGGCGCCGCGGCATCGGGCCCGCTGCTCAGATCGCCCAGCTCCTGCGCTGGGCACGCCAGAGCTGGAGCGGGAGCAGCGGCCACAGCGCGAGCTCGCGCGCCGACGCCCTCGCCGAGGCACCGGGCGGCGACACGGAACGGACGCGGACGCCGGTGTGGCGGAGGAGCCATCGGAACGCCGCCTTCGCGCGCGGGGCGTGCCACGAGGAGGTGACGACGATGACCTCCTTCGCGCCCACGCGGAGCACGTCGTTCAACGCGTTCACGGCGTTGCCGACCGTCGTGCGCGCATCGGGGTCGACGACGAGCTCCGCGACGGGCGTGTGCCACGCCTCCGCCATCAGCTCCGCCTCCGACCGGGCGCCACCCGCGCGCGCCCAGCCGCTCAGCACGACGACGTCGGCCCCGGAGACGATCGACGCGGCCGTCTCCAGCCGGGCGGCGCACACCGGGTGCAGCACCCCCTCGCCGTCGTCGGAGTAGCCGAGGACGACGACGACGCGCTCCGCCCGGACGCTCACGGGCGGCGCCGGCGCAGCCAGCCGAAGAAGAGGAGCGTCCCGACGACCGTCAGCACGAGCTTGACGGCCTTCGAGCCGCGGAGCTTCGAGTGCCCGCCGGCACGCTCGCGCATGTGCACCGCGACCTCCTCGACGCGGAGGCCGGCCGCCTCGAGCCGCAGCAGCGCCTCCACCTCGGGGGCGCCGCTCGCGTAGGGCTCCGCCATCACCGGCATCGCCGACCTGTTCACCGCTGCCATCCCGCTCGTCGGGTCGTGGAAGGGGCGCCCCAGGCGCACGTGCATCGCCTTCTGCAGGAGCCCGATGCCGAGCTTGCGCGAGGCGGACGGCTCGTAGCGGTCTGGATGGAGCCCGTCCCCCGTCGCGAACCGTGATCCCACGGCGACGTCGCAGGCATCCGAGCGGACGAGCTCGAGGAGCCGGCACAGCTCCTCGACGGGGTGCTGGCCGTCGGCGTCGACACGACCGCAGAGCGCGTAGCCGCGCTCGTGCGCCTCGCGGTAGCCGGCCGCGATCCCGGCGCGAAGGCCGCGGTTCTCGCCGAACGAGACGACGTCGGCGCCGTGCGCCCGGGCGACGTCGGCCGTGCCGTCGGTCGAGCCGTCGTCGATCACGAGCACGTCGGCGTCGGGCAGGCCGGCCGCGAGCTCGTCGAGAACGGCGGGCAGGTTCTGCTCCTCGTTCCAGGCCGGGACGAAGACGACGGTGTCGTGCTCGGGCACGGCCGAAGCGTAGTGGCTTCCCTTGCGTCCCCGTGGCCGGGCGCGCCGATCGATCATCGATCATCGGCCCCGCCGCCGTTGTAGAGTCGAGGCGGTAGCTCCGACACGAAAGGGGACCGCCGTGGGTATCGATGCCAAGTCGCCTGCGATCTACGAGCTGGTGGAAGAAGGCTCGTCGGTGGAGAAGGTCGCGGGCGGGTTCACGTTCACCGAGGGGCCGATCTGGCACCCGCGGGACCAGTACCTCCTGTTCTCGGACATGCCCGGCGACGTCCGGCGCAAGTACACGCCCGACGGCACCGTCGTCGAGGTGATGCGGCCGTCGAACAAGTGCAACGGCATGACGTACGACGCCGACCTCAACCTCCTCGTCTGCGAGCACGTGACGAGCTCGCTCGTCCGCGAGGCGCCGGACGGCACGCGTGAGACGGTGGCGTCGCACTTCGAGGGTGTGGAGCTCAACTCCCCGAACGACGTCTGCGTCCGCAGCGACGGCTCGATCTACTTCTCCGACCCGTGGTACGGCCGCATGCCGGTGTTCGGCGAGGAGCGCGAGCGTGCCCTCGGCTGGCAGGGCGTCTTCCGGATCCCGCCCGGCGGTGGTGCCGCGGAGCTCGTCGTGGACAAGGACGCGTACGAGCAGCCGAACGGCGTCTGCTTCTCGCCGGACGAGTCGCTCCTCTACATCAACGACACGCCGGGGGCGTTCATCGACGTGTACGACGTCAACGTCGACGGCTCGCTCTCGAACCGGCGCCGGTTCTTCAGCGACGTCGGTGACGGCGTGATCGAGAACGGCATCCCCGACGGGATGAAGTGCGACGAGCGCGGGAACATCTGGGTCACGGGGCCCGGCGGCGTGTGGGTGATCAGCGCGGCCGGCGAGCACCTCGGCGTGATCGAGGTTCCCGAGAACGTCGGCAACCTGACGTGGGGAGGCGACGACTGGCACACGCTCTTCATGCCGTCCTCGACGTCGCTGTACACCATCCGCACGATCGTCGGCCCGCACCGCGAGCCGTACATGGGGTGAGGAGACCGATGCCCGCCCGACGAGCCGACGCTCGTCTCGAGAGGAGGTTCTGATGGCCGATTTCGCACTCGATCCCGGACGCTGCGCACTCCTCGTCCAGGATCTCCAGAACGACGTGATCATCGAGGGCGGCGCCTTCGCCGAGTCCGGCTCGCCGGAGCACGCGAAGGAGCAGAACGTCGTCGAGAACGTCAAGGGCCTCGCCGCGTTCTGCCGCGCGAAGGGGATCCCGGTGATCCACGTCTGGTACATCGTCGAGCCGGGCGCCCCCGGGCTGAAGCTGAACGCGCCGCTGTTCAACGGCGTGAAGGACGGCGAAGCCCTCGTCCGCGGTACCTGGGGCGCCGCGCCGGCCGACGGGCTCGAGGCGGTCGACGGCGACTTCATCGTCGAGAAGATGCGCATGAGCGCCTGGCAGGGGACGAAGCTCGAGAACATGCTCGCAGGGCTCGGGCGCGACACGATCATCGTCACCGGCGCCTGGACGAACATGTCGATCGAGCACACGTCCCGCACCGGCGCGGACAAGGGGTACTACATGGTCGTCCCCGAGGACGGCTGCTCGACGATGAACGCCGACTGGCACAACGCATCGATCAACTACGCGCTGCAGAACGTGTCCACGGTCACGACGTGCGCCGAGGTGAAGGAGGCGCTCGGAGGGTGACGTGCCATCTGAGGGGCGGGCCGACGGCGCCGCCGGTGCCGTGAGGCGCTCGACCTGGGCGAGGGCCGCGCGAGCAGGCCTCGCCGCCGTGCCGTGAAGACCCGGGCAGCCATCTTCCACGCCGTCGGCGAGCCGTTCGAGGTCGCCGAGCTCGACGTCGCCGACCCCGGCCCCGACGACGTCGTCGTCCGGATGGCCGCGGTCGGCATCTGCGGCACCGACCTGCACCAGGTGAAGGGGGAGTTCCAGCGGCCGACGCCGATCGTGCTCGGTCACGAGGGCTCCGGGGTCGTCGAGGCCGTCGGTGACGACGTGACACTCGTCGCGCCCGGCGACGAGGTCGTCCTCTCGTGGGCACCGTCGTGCGGTGCGTGTGCGGACTGCCGGGCCGGCCGTCCCGCCCGGTGCGTCGCCCTGAACCGGGCGATCGCGGCCGCGACGCTTCCCGACGGCACGACCGGGCTCTCCCGCGACGGCGAGACCGTGTACCGGGCGACGGCGACGGGGTGCCTCGCCGAGCACGTCGTCGTGTCCGAGCGGGTCGCGCTGCCCACCGGCGGCGCGATCCCGCTGCTGGAGGCCGCCCTGCTCGGGTGCGCCGCGCTCACGGGCGTCGGCGCCGTGCTGTTCGCGGCCCGCGTGCAGCCGGGCGCGACGGTGGTCGTCGTCGGCGCGGGCGGCGTGGGGCAGTTCGTCGTGCAGGGATGCCGGATCGCCGGCGCCGAGACCGTCGTCGTCGCAGATCCCGTCCCCGCCCGTCGCGAGCAGGCGGTCCAGCTCGGGGCGACGCACGCCGTCCACCCGGACGAGCTCAGGGAGACGGTGAAGCGGGTCGCGCCCGACGGCGCCGACGTCGCGTTCGACGCCGTCGGCGACCCCGAGACGACGCTCGTCGCCCTGCGGAACGCGGGGAGCGGGTCGACGACGATGATCGTCGGGCTGCCGGCGGCCGGGAGGCGGCTCGACCTCGACCCGATCGAGCTCATCCGGAAGGAGAAGTGGCTGGCGGGGACGCTGTACGGCTCGGCGGATCCCGCGACCGCGCTCCCCGTGCTCATCGAGCACGTGCGTGAAGGGCGGCTCGAGCTCGCGTCGATGCTCGGTCCCGTCTACTCCCTGGAGGACGTGAACGACGCGATCGAGGCGAGCCTCGCCGGAGCCCCGGGACGCGTTCTCGTCGTGCCCTGACCGCCGGGGAGGATGCGCTCGGGAGGACGGCACGCTCGTCGGCGGAGCGTGCGGCGGCCGCCGACGCTAGAGGGCCTGGGCGAGCGCCTGCACGACGTCCTCCTGCAGCCAGCTGAGCCACTGGTACAGCGCGAGGCGTGCGGCGTTGGGGTCGCCCTCGTCGATCGGGGCGAGGCCGACCTCCTCGTGGACGTCGAGTTGCGTGCCGAGGACGAGCCGGAGCGTCTCGAGCGCGCCGAGCCATGCCTCGAGCTCGTCCGGCGTCAGGGCCTCGGCGTGTGCCGTCCGCTCGAGGGTCTGGAGTGCCCGGCGCCGGGTGTCGAACAGTCCCGAGTGGACGAGTCGACGGTACTCGGCCTCGGCGTCCTCGTCGTCCGGGTAGGCGGGAGGGGAGAGGCGACGCAGGCTCGGGTCGTCGGAACCGAGCGCTCCCTCGACCTGGGCCGGGAGCGACGCCAGGAGCAGGCGCTCCTCCGGGCCGAGGCGCACGCTGACGGTGCCGTCGCGCGCGCGGCTGATCCCGTGACGCGTCATCTCAGTCCTGACGCAGTGTCGCCCAGAGACCGTGCTGGTGGAGGCGGGAGACGTCGAGCTCTGCCTTCTCGCGCGTGCCGGCCGAGACGACCGCCTTCCCCTCGTTGTGCACCTGGAGCATGAGCCGGGTCGCCTTGGCCTCGGAGTAGCCGAACAGCTTCCGGAGCACGAAGGTCACGTAGCTCATGAGGTTGATCGGGTCGTTCCAGACGATCACGATCCACGGTCGGCCCAGCTCGTGCGACTCGTCACCGCGGGGCTCGCGGACCTCGATCGGCGCCTCGACGACCTGACTCACGCCCTCGCTCCCACGTCGTGGCGCGTCGGCGGCCCCGCCGAGCCGCTCATGAAGCGACCCCGTCCTCGTCGGTGTCGGTCTCGTCGATCTCCTGCCCTCCGGCTTCGGTCGAGGGCTCCTGTGCCGGCGCGGTGGACGGCGTCATGCGGTACGCCTCGAACCGGGAGAGGACCTCCGGGCTCAGCCCCTCGTCGTCCGCTGCGGCCTCGTCTCCCTCGGCGCGATCGGGCTCCTGACGAGCCTGCGGTGGCGCCGCCGCCGCAGGCGGCGAGTCGGTGCGGGGCGGTTCCGTGTCGGCGGTCGTCGCCTGCTCGACCGCCTCGCTCTCGGCCTCCTGCTCGTCCGTCGTCCGCTCGACGGGGCGTTCGGCCTCCTCGAATGCCCGATGCTCCCGGCGCTCGCGCTTCGCCTGCGCCCGGCGCTCGCGCCACGAGAGGCGTGGTGGTGCGGGCTCGAGGACGATCTCGTGGTAGACGTCCTCGGGTGCCGAGGCGGCGTCGTCGGCATCCGACCGGACGGCCGCGGCCGCAGCAGCAGCCGCCGCAGCCGCCGCAGCCGCCGCCTCCTCCTGCTCGCGGCGTTCCCGCTCGCGTCGGCGCTCGTCCTCCTCCTGTCGGCGTCGTTCGGCGTCGTCCGCTGCGGCGCGCCGGGCGGCCTCGCGCTCCTCGGCCTCGCGCCGTGCAGCTGCGGTCTCCGTCCGGGTGACGGTGACGGGGGGCTCGGCACCCGGCCCGTCGGCGATCGGACCCTCTCGCTCCTCGGCCAGGCGCCGGCGCTCGAGCTCCCGGAGCTCGACGCGCCGGATCTTCCCGCTCCGGGTCTTCGGCAGCCCGTCGACGAACTCCACCTCGCGCGGGTACTTGTGCGGCGACGTGACGGCCTTCGCGTGCTCCTGCAGCTCGTGGGCGAGCTCGTCGGAGGGCTCGATGCCGGGGCGGAGGACCACGAACGCCTTCACGATCTCCCCCCGGTCGGGATCCGGCTTGCCGATCGCGGCGCTCTCGGCGACCGCTGCGTGCTCGAGCAACGCGCTCTCGACCTCGAAGGGCCCGATGCGGTACCCCGCGGAGGTGATCACGTCGTCGGCCCGACCGGTGAACCAGAAGTACCCGTCCTCGTCGCGCACCGCACGATCGCCGGTGACGTACCAGTCTCCCCAGAACACGGCCGCGGTCTCGTCTCGATCGTTCCAGTACCGGGCGAAGAGGGACGGCGGACGGCCGCGCAGGGCGATGTCGCCTTCCGCGCCCGGGGCGGCCGGCCGGCCTTCGTGGTCGATCACGTCCACGTCGTGCCCGGGCGTCGGGAGGCCCATCGAGCCGGGCCTGACCTCGGCGCTCCGCGTGTTCGCCACGAGGAGCGTGTTCTCGGTCTGCCCGTACCCGTCGTGGATCGTGATGCCGAACGCCTCCCGGAAGCGGGCGATCACCTCCGGGTTCAGCGGCTCGCCCGCCGAGACTGCGTGCCGCAGGCGCGAGAGCGGGTATCGCTCGAGGTCGTCGAGCTTCGCCATCAGCCGGTACTCGGTCGGGGACTGGCAGAGGATGGTCACGCCGAGGCGGTCGATGATGTCGAAGCGCTCCCGGGGGTCGAACGGGCCCTCGTGGAGCACGATCTCCGCTCCGCGAGACCACGGCCCGAGCAGCACGTTCCAGATCGCCTTCGCCCAGCCGGTGGCCGCGGTGCACCAGACGAGGTCGCCCGGGCGCGCGCCCAGCCAGTGCTCCGCCTGCATGCGCGAGGCGAAGGTGTACCCGTGGGTGTGGGTGACGCCCTTCGGCTGCCGCGTCGTCCCGGACGTGTAGAGGATCAGTGCATAGTCCGACGACCGCGTGTCCTCCGTCGGCGCCGTCGTCGGCTGGCGCTCGAGCAGCAGCTGCGCGTCGTCCCGGTAGACGATGTCGACAGGGGTGTCGAGGAGCCCTCGCATGCCGTCGATCTCGGCCTGCGCCGACCGGTCGGCGATCACGACGGACGCGCCGGAGTGCTCGACGCGGAAGGCGAGGTCGCGGGCCCGCAGCATGTCCGCGCACGGGATCGCGATCAGCCCCGCCTTGATCGCGCCCAGCATGATCCCGAGCCAGTCGGGCACCTTGCCGACCACGACGACGACGCGGTCCCCCGGCCCGGTGCCGCGCCCGCGGATCAGGTGCGCCCACCGGGTCGCGTCGAGCGCGAGCTCGGCGAACGTCTTCCTCGTGATGATGCCCTCCGCGTCCACCGCGGTCAGGGCGCGTCGATTCGGGTCCTCGGCCAGGCGCTCGACGACGTCCCGCGTGAAGTTGAACTGCTCCGGGACGTCCCAGCGGAACTCCGCCGCGCTCATTCCCCGTCCGCTCCGCTCGTCCTCTCGCGTTCCCACCGTTCCCGGTAGTCCTCGCGGACGGGGTGGAAGACGTCGATCACGAACGCCCCCTCCGGGCCGCAGTAGGCCGAGTGCTCGACGCCGCCGGGGAGGACGTAGCCCTCCATGGGACCGAGCTCGTGCGCCACACCGTCGATCACGAGCGCCTGCATGCCGCGCAGGACGATCCCCAGCTGCTCGTGCGGGTGACTGTGCGCGGGCACGGTCGCGCCGGGCTCGAAGTCGATCACGTTCAGCATCGTGCCCTCGCCGAACAGCGGGCGCCCCGTGACGCCCTCGACGAGCTCGAGCGGGGCCACGTTCTCGAAACGGACGAACCGGGGCTCCATGTACCGAGTATCGCAGCGGCTCACCGGGCACGCCAGACGGCGTCCGTGTCGGGCACCACGACGGCGAGCGGCGTGGCAGAGCCGATCGGACGGTATCGTGCTCGTGGTGACCGCGGTCGAGACGGATCTCCTCAAGTCGCAGGCGTACGTCGCCGGGCAGTGGGTCGACGCGGACTCGGGTGCGACGTTCCCGGTGCGGAACCCTGCGACCGGGGCGACGGTCGCCGAGGTGCCGCGACTCGGGGCGGACGAGACTCGCCGCGCGATCGACGCCGCCGCGCGGGCGCAGCCGGGCTGGGCGGCGCTGCTCGCGAAGGAGCGCTCCCGCCTGCTCCGCGGCCTCGCGGACGCGATGCTCGCGCACGCGGACGACCTCGCGCGCATCCTCACGCTCGAGCAGGGCAAGCCGCTCGCCGAGTCGTACGCGGAGATCGCGTACGCGGCGTCCTTCTTCGAATGGTTCGGCGAGGAGGCGAAGCGCGTCTACGGCGACACGATCCCGAGCCCGCTGCCGGGCCGGAGGATCGTCGTGCTCAAGCAGCCTGTCGGCGTGACCGCCGGGATCACGCCGTGGAACTTCCCCTCCGCGATGATCACGCGCAAGGCGGGGCCCGCGCTCGCCGCCGGGTGCGCGATGGTCGTGAAGCCCGCCGAGCAGACGCCGCTCTCCGCGCTCGCGATCGCCGACCTCGCCGAGCGCGTCGGGATCCCTCCGGGCGTGTTCAGCGTCGTCACCGGCGACGCCGAGGACGCGCCGGTGATCGGCGGCGAACTGACGTCCAGCGAGACCGTGCGCAAGCTCGGCTTCACGGGCTCGACCGAGGTCGGGAAGCTGCTCATGGCCCAGGCCGCGGCCACGGTGAAGAAGGTGTCGCTCGAGCTCGGGGGGAACGCGCCGTTCCTGGTCTTCGACGACGCCGACCTCGACGTCGTGATGGACGCGTTCACCACCTGCAAGTTCCGGAACTCCGGCCAGACGTGCATCTCGGCCAACCGGGTGCTCGTCCAGCGCGGGATCTTCGACGACGTCGTCGAGCGCCTCACGAGCATGGCCCGCGGGCTCAAGGTCGCGTCCGGGCTCGACGACGGTGCGCAGATCGGCCCGCTGATCGACGACGCCGGGCTCGAGAAGGTCGAGCGGCACGTGGCGGACGCCGTCGACCGCGGGGCCGACGTCGTCGTCGGCGGCCACCGCCACGCACTCGGTGGGACGTTCTTCGAGCCGACGGTGATGACCGGCGTCACCGCAGACGCACGGATGTCGTGCGAGGAGACCTTCGGGCCCGTCGTCGGGCTGATCCCCTTCACGAGCGAGGAGGAGGCGGTCGCGCTCGCGAACGACACGCCCTACGGCCTCGCCGCGTACTTCTTCACCCGTGACCTCGGACGGGCGTGGCGCGTCGGCGAAGCGCTCGAGACCGGGATCGTCGCGCTCAACACCGGCTTCGTCTCGACCGAGGTCGCGCCGTTCGGCGGGGTGAAGGAGTCGGGCATCGGGCGCGAGGGGTCGAAGTACGGCATCGACGAGTGGCTGGAGCTGAAGTACTTCACGATGGCGGGGCTCGACTCGTGATCCTCGAGCAGCGCGACTACCACGTCGTCACCGGCAAGCTGCCGGAGTTGCTGCGCCTGTACGAGACGGAGGGGATCCCGATCCAGCGAGAGGTGCTCGGCGGGTTCGTCGGCGCCTTCACCACCGACGTCGGTGCACTCTCCACGTACACGCACCTCTGGCGCTACGAGAGCTATGCGGAGCGCGAGGAGCGGCGGGCCGCGCTCCAGGCGCGGGACGACTGGAAGGCGTTCCTCGCCAAGATCCAGCCCCTGATCCACACGCAGCGAAACCGCATCCTCGTGCCGACGTCGTTCTCGCCGCTGGCGTAGGAAGGAGGAGGTCGATGAACTCGCTCGAGGGGAAGGTCGCGGTCGTCACCGGTGCCGCGCAGGGGATCGGCAAGGCCCTCGCGGACGGCCTCGCCGCTGCCGGCGCCCGGATCGTCGTCGCCGACCTGAAGGGTGCCGAGGACGCCGCCGCCGGGTATCCGGACGGGGTCGGGCTGACGGTCGACGTGGCCGACGAGGGCGCCGTCGCCGGCATGGTCGAGGCGACCGTCGATCGCTGCGGGCGCCTCGACGTGCTCGTCAACAACGCCGGTCTCTACGCGTCGCTCGCGATGCGCCCCTTCACGGAGATCCCGCTCGAGGAGTGGCGGCGCGTGATGGACGTCAACGTCGCCTCGATGTTCCTCACGTGCCGCGCCGCGGTGCCGGTGATGCGCGAGCAGGGCGGCGGCGCGATCGTCAACATCTCGTCCGGAACGCCGTTCCGCGGCGTCCCCTTCCTCCTCCACTACGTGACGAGCAAGGGGGCGATCGTCGCGTTCACGCGCGCGCTCGCGAAGGAGCTCGGCAAGGACGACATCCGCGTCAACTGCGTCGCCCCCGGCTTCACGATGTCGGACGGCGTGCGTGAGCACCCGGAGGTGATCGAGAAGCTCCGGGACGTCTCGGTCGCGGCGCGCACGATCCAGCGCGACCAGGTTCCGGAGGACGTCGTCGGCGCCGTCGTCTACCTGGCCGGGCCGGCGGCCGCCTTCGTCACCGGGCAGACGATCGTGATCGACGGGGGGCAGTACTTCCACTGATCCTGCCGTCCCGCCGGGAGGCGCATCCCGGTCGCACGCCGCCCGCAGCGGCGGGCTCTCCGCTGCGGCCGGCGGCATCGGGCCGGCCCGCTCGCGCCGGTCGACGGCTCGCCTCCACGGCGCCCCGCGACCGCGATACGCTCGCACCGTGCGCCTCTCGTTGTACGAGTTCGGGACGGGCGTCGAGACGATCGGCGGGAACCGCGTCGTCTACGACGTGACGGCCGACGAGGCCTGGTTCGGCGCCGCCTCGGTGGACGGGCACGCGCTCGTCTGGCAGCTCGACCACGACGCCGAGGACGCCGAGGGCGCCCTCGTGTCGCGTGCGGTCGAGCTCGACCCGTTCGCCGACTGGATCGTCCGCTGCGACCGGGTTGACTTCCCGAAGGGGGGCGTCGCGTACCTGCACACCCACCCGGGTCCGGGGATCCGCTACCTGCTCCGCGGGGAGCTCGAGATCACGACGGAGGGCCGGTCGACCTTCTACGGGCCCGGCGGCGCCTGGTTCGAGCGAGGCCCCGACCCGGTGCGCGCCGATGCGTCCCCGCACCTGGAGACCTCCTTCGTGCGGGTGATGGTGCTCCCCGCCGAGTGGACGGGGAAGCGCACGATCCGCTACGTCGACCCGGCGGACGACGACCTTCCGAAGCTGCAACGGGCGTCGATCCTGTTCGACCACCCGTTCGCCGTCCCACGGTGAGGCGGCGATGACGCGCAGCGGCGGGCGGCTCCTCGTCGACCAGCTCGCCCTCCACGGCGTCGACGTCGCGTTCGGTGTCCCCGGCGAGAGCTACATCGCGATCCTCGACGCGCTCGTCGACTCGCCGATCGAGTACGTGACGTGCCGGCACGAGGTCGGGGCGGCGAACATGGCCGAGGCGTACGGGAAGCTCACGGGGAGGCCCGGCGTGTGCATGGTCACGCGCGGGCCCGGGGCGACGCACGCGTCCTGCGGCGTGCACACCGCGTTCCAGGACTCGACGCCGCTCCTGCTCCTGATCGGCCAGGTCGCCCGTCGCGCGCTCGAGCGCGAGGCCTTCCAGGAGATCGACTACCGCCGGATGTTCGGGCCGCTCGCGAAGTGGGTGGCCCAGGTCGACCACGCAGACCGCATCCCCGAGCTCCTCGCCCGGGCCTTCGCGGTCGCGACGTCCGGCCGGCCGGGGCCGGTCGTGCTCGCGCTCCCGGAGGACGTGCTCGTCGAGGAGTCGGACGCCCCGGACGCCGCCCGCTACACCGTGACACAGGGCCACCCCGGCGACGACGACCTCCAGCGGATGCGCGACCTGCTGCAGGCGGCCGAGCGGCCGCTCGTGGTCGTCGGCGGGCAGCCGTGGACGGAGGACGCGCACGACGTGCTCGGCGCCTGGTGCGGGGAGAGCGCGTTGCCGGTCGCCTCGGCCTGGCGGTGCCAGGACTACGTCGACAACACCCTCCCCGTCTACGTCGGGCACCTCGGGCTCGGTCCCGACCCGCGGCTGGCGGCGCGGCTGCACGAGGCCGACGTGCTGCTCGTCGTCGGCGCGCGGCTCGGCGACGTCGAGACCGGGGGGTACGCGCAGCTCGCGGTGCCGACGACCCCCGGGGCGCTCGTCCACGTCCATCCGTCCCCGGAGGAGCTGGGGCGCGTGTACCAGCCGACGCTGCCGATCCTCGCCGGAGGCCCGCAGTTCGCGGACGCCCTGCGGCACGTCGAGCCGCTCGAGCCGTCGCGCTGGCGCGGCTGGACGGAGGCGGCACGCGCCGACTACGTGGACAACCTCCGCCACACGCCGAGGGCCGGGGGCGTCGATCTCGGCGAGGTCCTCGCGTCCCTGCGGGAGCTCCTCCCCGACGACGCGATCCTCACGAACGGCGCCGGCAACTTCACCGTCTGGGCCCATCGGTTCTACGAGTTCCGTCGCTATCGCACGCAGCTCGCCCCGATCAGCGGCGCCATGGGGTACGGCCTGCCGGCGGCGATCGCGGCCAAGGTCGCGCACCCGGGGCGGCTCGCCGTCTGCCTCGCGGGCGACGGCGACTTCCTGATGACCGTGCAGGAGCTCGCGACGGCAGTGCAGTACGCGCTCCCGGTCGTCGTGATCGTCGCCGACAACGGGATGTACGGCACGATCCGGATGCACCAGGAGCTGCAGTTCCCGGGCCGCGTCAGCGGGACCGAGCTCCGCAACCCGGACTTCGCGGCGCTGGCGCGGGCGTACGGCGGCCACGGCGAGCGTGTCGAGCGCACCGAGGACTTCGCGCCGGCGTTCGAGCGAGCGGTCGCCTCCGGCGTCCCGGCGGTGCTCCACCTGCTCACGGACGCCGAGGCGATCACGCCGCGTCGCACGCTGACGGAGATCCGTGAGGCGGGGTCGGGTCGTCCACGGCGCTGAAGGGAGGAGAGAGGTGCTCGGAAGACACACCGCAAGACAGCCCGGCTCGCGCACGACCGCGGAGGTCGGCCGCGCGGACGCGCAGGAGGTCGGGACATGATGGAGCGCCGGGAGTTCCGGGTGCCGGGGCAGGCCGAGCCGATCTCGCACTTCACCGATGCGGTGCAGGCGGGCCAGCTCCTGTTCGTGAGCGGCATCGTGCCCGTCGACGAGCGGCGCGAGCTCGTGGGAGGAGACGACGTCGTCGCGCAGGCCCGCAAGGTGTTCGAGAACATGCGCGACGTGCTCGCGGCCGCCGGCTGCACGTTCGCGGACGTCGTCAAGGTCACGCTGTTCCTCACCGACGTCGCCGACCGTCCGCTCGTCAACCCGGTGCGCGAGGAGGTGTTCGGGGAGACCCGTCCCGCGTCGACGCTCGTCGAGGTCCCGGCCCTCGTGATCCCGGGCGCCAAGATCGAGGTCGAGGCGGTCGCGCTGATCCCCGAGCCGTGACGCGACGCGAGGAGATCCGCGTCCCCGGCCGGCCGGTGCTCTCGCACGCGGCCGACGCCGTCCGCGGCGGTGGCCTGCTCTTCGTCTCCGGGGTCCTCCCCGTCGACGGGGCGGGCGGGCTCGTCGGGGGCGACGACGTCCTCGCCCAGGCGGAGCACGTGTTCGGCGAGCTCGGCCTGATCCTCGAGGTCGGCGGCTGTAGGCTCGGCGACGTGGTGAAGGTGAACGTGTTCCTGACCGACGTCGCCGACCGTCCGCGGATCAACCCGGTTCGACAGCGGCTCTTCGGTGACGCGCGCCCCGCGTCGACGCTCGTCGAGGTGTCGGCGCTCGCCGTGCCGGGGGCGCGGATCGAGGTCGATGCGGTGGCGGTGATCCCGTGAACGACCCGTACAACGCGATCATCACGGCCCTCGACGAGCCGCTCCGGGTACGCGACGACGGGCCGCTCGCAGGCCGGACGCTCCTCGTCAAGGACCTGATCGACACCGCCGGCATTCGCACGACGTACGGGTCGAAGGTGTACGCCGATCACGTCCCCGACCGCCACGCGACCGTCGTCCAGCGGGCGCTCGACGCGGGGGCGGCGGTGATCGGCAAGGCGAACCTCGCCGAGTTCGCCTGGGGCGTGCTCGGCACGAATCAGTGGTACGGGGTCGTGCACAACCCGGTACGCCCCGGGCTGACGACCGGCGGCTCGTCGAGCGGCAACGGCGCGGCGCTGGCGGCAGGGCTGTGCGATCTCGGGATCGGCACCGACACGGGCTGCTCGGTCCGGCTCCCGGCGGCGGCGTGCGACGTCGTCGGCCTGAAGTCGCAGTGGGGGGTGATCCCGACGACCGGGATCTTCCCGCTCTGCCCGCTGCTCGACACGGCAGGGCCGATGGGCCGGTCCGTCGAGGACGTCGCGACGCTCTGGTCGGTGCTCGCGCAGCGCCCGGTGCCCGAGCCGGCACTGCACGGCCTGACGGTGGGGCTGCTCCGACAGCCCCCGGAGATCGGCGACGGTCGACCGACCGAGACGAGCGACGCGGCCGAGCAGTGGGTGCCCGAGCTCGAGCGACTCGGGGCGCGGGTCGTCGAGGCCCGGGTGCCCGCGGCCACCGCCGACACCTGGCCGTTCTTCCAGCAGCAGGCGCGCGAGTCGCATCGAGCGACCTATCCGTCGCGGGCCGAGGACTACGGCCACCTGATGCAGGTGAAGCTCGACGCCGCCTGGCTCGCCGAGGACGACGCGATCGCCGCCGGGCTGCGGGCCGTCGAGGAGTGGCGCCGGTACGAGCCCGAGGTCGACCTCTACGTCAGCCCGTGCTACGCGGTCGACCTCCCGCCCGAGGACGCCGACGAGCTCGAGGTGCGGATGCCGCTGACGTCCTTCATGCGGTGGGTGAACCTCATCGGCTGGGCCGGGCTGGCGATCGGGAACATGCAGCTCGTCGCTCCCCGGGACGAGGTCGCGCTCGCCGCCGGGCTCGCCTGGGAACGCCGGTAACGGCCCTGCTGGCGTCTGCCGCCGTCGGGTGCGCTACTCGCCGGTGAACTCCGGGCGGCGCTTCTCGACGAACGCGCCGACACCTTCGCGGAAGTCGTGCGTCTGCTGGAGGAGCCCGTACGCGAGCCCCTCGAGCTCCAGCCCGAGGTGCAGCGGCCCGTCGTAGGCGGCGTTGAGCACGCGCTTCGCCATCGCGAGCGCGAGCGGGGAGTGCCGTCGGAGCTCGTCGACGAGCGCCGTCACGGCCGCGTCGAGTGCGTCGGCCTCGACGACCTCGCCGACGAGCCCGAGCGCGAGCGCCTCGTCGGCGTGGACGCGGCGGCCGCGCATGATCATGTCCTTCGCGCGCCCGAGCCCGACCATGCGGGCCAGGCGCTGTGTCCCGCCGGAGCCGGGGATCATCCCGATCGTCGCCTCGGGCAGGGCGAGCTGCACGTCGTCGGCGGCGATCCGGAAGTCGCACGCGAGCGCGAGCTCGAGGCCGACGCCGAACACGTAGCCCTGGAGCCGCGCGATCACGGGCTTGGAGCAGCGCTCGGGCGCCGCGACGTTCCTCGCCAGCTGCGACACGACCCACGGGGACTTCTCCAGGAACCCCGCGATGTCGCCACCTGCGGTGAACGCCCCGCCGGCGCCGGTGAGCACGACGAAGCGGATCGACTCGTCGCCGTCGAGCTCCGTGAACACCCGGGAGAGCTGGTCGCGGGCCGGCATCGACACGCGGTTGAACTTTCCCGGCACGTCGAGCGTGATCGTCGCCACGTCGCCCGCTCGCTCGACCCGGAACCCGTCGTACTCGCTCACGTCGCTCCTCTCCTCAGGGCGGCGTCAGCCCGACGCCGCGTCCGTCTCCCGCAGGACTCGTCGCAGGATCTTCCCAGACGCGCTCTTCGGGAGCGCGTCGACGTGTCGGTACTCGCGGGGCCGCTTGAACCGCGCGAGCGGCGACGCGAGACAGTGGGCGTCGAGCGCCTCGGCGCTCGCGTCGCCGACGACCACGGCGACGACGCGTTGCCCCCAGCGGTCGTCCGCCGCCCCGATCACCGCCACCTCGTGCACGCCGGGATGGCTCGCGAGCACGTCCTCGACCTCGAGCGGATGGATGTTCTCGCCCCCCGAGATGATCATGTCGTCGACCCGGCCGTCGATCCAGAGGTCGCCCTCGTCGTCGAGGTGCCCGGTGTCACCGGTGTGGTACCAGCCGTCGGCGATCGCCTTCGCGTCCGCGTCGGGGCGCTGCCAGTAGCTCGAGAAGGCCTCCTCCGACGAGAGGTGCACGCAGATCTCGCCGTCTTCCGTGAGGCGCAGGCGCGTGTTCACGGCGGGCCGTCCGGCACATCCCGGCTTCCGTAGCTGCTCTCGGCCGATCGTGAACGTGTAGATCTCCGTCGACCCGTAGTGGTTGACGAACACCTCGGGAGCGAAGGCCTCGGCGCATCGCCGCACCATCGTCGAGGTCATCGCGGCACCGGCGTAGCCGAGGGCGCGGACCGACGAGGCGTCGCGCCCGCTCCCGTCGAGGCGCGCGACGAGGTCGTGGAACAGCGTCGGCGCCAGGTAGAGGGACGTGATCCGCTGCTCCTCGATCAAACGGAGCGCGTCGTCGGGGTCCCAGCGCGCCTGCGGCACGAAGCAGCCGCCCACGAGGTGCATCGCCAGGAGCGAGTGGATGCCCATCGTGTGGTAGAGGGGCATCACGCCGAGCGTGCGGTCGCCCCACTGGTAGCCGTGCTGCAGGGCCTGCGACCAGCCGCCTGCCCGATCGGCGCGATGCGATCGCGGCACGCCCTTCGGCCGCCCGGTCGTCCCCGACGTGTAGAGCATCAGGGAGGTCTCTCCGTCGCCCCGGCTCAGCGCCCCCGGGTGCTCCGGGCCGTCGGGCAGGGCGTCACCGTCGCGGAGGACGAGTGCCGCTCCGCAGTCCGTGACGCAGTAGTCGAGTTCCTCCTCGGAGAGCCGCCACGAGAGCGGGACGAACACGACGCCCGCCCACTGTGCGGCCCAGTAGAGCAGCGCCGTCTCGAGCCGGTTGTCGAGGACGACGGCGACGCGCGAGCCGGGCTCGGCGTCGAGCCCGCCGGCGATCCGTCGGATCCTCGGCAGCAGCTCGCCGTAGGTGAGGCCCGGGAAGGACTCGAGCTCGGGATGCCGCTCGCACGCGGCGAGCAGGCTCTGGGCGAGGTTCACGATGCACCCCGCCGGTGTGCGGCGTCCTCGATCGCAGCGACGATCGGCGCGTACCCCGTGCAACGGCAGAGGTGACCCGACAGCATGTCGACGATCTCCTCGCGCGACGGCGTGCCCCGGGACAGCAGGTCGTCCGCGGCGAGCAGGATCCCCGGCGTGCAGAAGCCGCACTGGAGCGCGAAGTGGCGCCTGAAGGCCTCCTGGAGCGCGGTCAGCGGGCCCGCGCCGGCCAGGCCCTCGACGGTCTGTACCTCGCAGCCGTCGACCTGGACGGCGAGCAGCAGGCACGCGCGGACGGAGACGCCGTCGAGCCGGACGGTGCAGCATCCGCACACGCCGTGCTCGCAGCCGACGTGCGTCCCCGTGAGACCGAGGCGATGGCGCAGGAAGTCGGTGAGCAGGAGCCGCGGCTCGACCCACTCCCGGTGCCTGCGGCCGTTGACGACGACGTCGATCTCGGTCATCGCGCCCTCCGGACCGCCCGCTCCACGAGGACGCCGGTGAGGTGGCGGAGGTACGCGGGCGACGCGTGGATCCCCCCCGGCGGGTCGACCAGGGTCGCCGCGAGTGCCCCTGCCTCGCGGGCGACCTCCTCCGTGACGGCGTTCCCCTCGAGCAGGGCGCCCACCTCGGCGAGCACCGTCGGGCGGGCGGTCACCGCGCCGACGGCGACGCGGGCCTCGCGCACGATCGCGTCGTCGACCCGGAGCACCACGGCGACCATCGACAGCGCGTAGTCGCCGGCGCGCAGCGCCAGCTCCTCGAAGGCGACGTGTCGGCCGTCCCCCGGTGCCGGCCAGACCGTCTCGACGAGCAGCTCGCCGGGCCGCAGCGTCGTCGTGTAGTGCGTCACGAAGAGCTCCTCGGCGGGGAAGGTGCGGCGGCCGGCCGTGCTCGCGGCGACGACCTCCCCGCCGAGCGCGACGAGGCAGAGCGGCAGCTCCGCTGCGCCGTCCGCGTGGGCGATCGAGCCGCCGACCGTGCCGCGGTTGCGCGTCACGACGTGGCCGACGAAGGGGAGCGCCTCTCGGACGAGCGGATGCACGTGCGGTGACCGCTCGAGCACGGCCTGACGGGTCGTCGCCCCGACGCGCACGCGCCCGTCCTCGCCTGCGATGCCGTCGAGCCCGGCGCGGTTGAGGTCGACCAGCAGCTCCGGACGGAGGAGGCGGAGGTTGAGGGCGGGGACGAGGCTCTGCCCGCCGGCGAGCGGCTTCGCGTCCTCGCCGCCCTCGGCGAGCGCGGCGACGGCCTCGTCGAGCGACCGGGCGGCGACGTAGCGGAACGGCGCGGGCTTCACCGGCCCACCCCGGAGCCCGGCGGTCGCTGCAGCAGCTCCCAGACGCGCGGCGGCGTCAGCGGCAGCTCCACGTCGTCGCGTCCGAGCGCGTCGGCCACCGCGTTCGCGATCGCGGCCGGCGCGCTCATCGTCGTGCCCTCGCCGACCCCCTTCGCGCCGAGCGCGGTGAACGGCGACGGCGTGGCGCGATGCCCGATGCGCACCGCGGGGAGGTCCGGTGCGGTGGGCGTCACGTAGTCGACGAACGACGCGGTCATCAGGTTGCCGAGCTCGTCGACGACGTGGTGCTCGAAGAGCGCGGCGCCGGCGCCGTGCGCGAAGCCCCCGAGCACCTGGCCGTCCGCGAGCGCGGGGTGGAGCAGGTGGCCGGCGTCGTGGACGGTGACGTAGTCGAGCACGCGGACCTCCCCGGTGTCGCGCACGACCTCGACGACGCAGACGTCTGCGATGAACCCGTGTGCGGCGGACGAGGCGACCCGGTCGTCGGCGTCGGGTGGGTCGAGGTTCGGCGCCGCCCAGTACGCGACGCACGCGAGCCCCGGCTCCATGCCCTCGGGGAGCCCCTCCGGGTTCCAGTGCGCCGCCCCGGCGACGCGGCGCAGCGGGAGGTCGGGGTCGCCGAGGTGGTCCCGGATCGCGTCCACCTTCTCGCGCAGGCTGCGCGCCGCCCGCTGCACCGCCCCCACCGCGACACCGGAGAAGCGGGAGGAGTAGTTCCCGGAGGAGACGGTCCAGGGCACGGTCTGGGTGTCCATCTCGGAGAGCACCGTCACCTGCTCCGGCTCGATCCCCAGCTCGTCGGCGACGACCTGGGCGCAGACCGTCCGGTGCCCCTGGCCCTGGGGCGTGCTGGCGAGGCGGACCGAGACGCCCCCGAGCGGGTCGATCGTGACGAGCGCGCCCTCGGCGTTGCCGGACTTGGGCAGCGTCTCGGCCCGTTCGACCGCGGTCTGGGCGAGCGTGATGTACCCCATGTTCGAGATCGACGGCTCGACCACACAGGCGATCCCGACGCCGACGAGACGGCCGTCGGCCCGTGCGCGCTCGGCCTCGACGCGTCGCTCTTCGTAGGCGGCGAGCTCGAGTGCCTGGTCGAGGCAGGCGGTGTAGTCCCCGGAGTCGTAGAGGGCGCCGGACGGCGTGCGGTACGGCATCGCGTCCTCCGGGACGAGGTTGCGGCGCGCGAGAGCGGCCGGGTCGAGACCGAGCCGCCGGGCGGCGATCGCCATCGTGCGCTCGAGCGGCAGGTAGAGCTGGGGGCCGCCGAATCCCCGGTTGAGGCCCGAGGGCAACGTGTTCGTGAGCACGACGCGGTAGCGGGCGGCGACGTTCCGAACGCGGTAGGCGCCGGAGAGCGAGCCGTGCATCCGGTACAGCGTCGCGGGCTCGGGCGCGCGCACGTACGCCCCGACGTCCTCGATCGCGTCGTAGCGCAGGCCGAGCAGCTCGCCGTCGTGCGAGAACCCGGCCTCGACCGTGGTCACACGGTGGGTCGACGCCGCGCTGCCCGCGAGGTGCTCGATCCGGTCCTCGGTCCAGCGAACCGGCACGCCGAGCGCCCGCGCCGCGATCCCCATCAGCACGACGTAGGTGAAGATCGACGACTTGATCCCGAACGAGCCGCCCGAGTCGGGCGGCGTGAGCAGGCGGAGCTGCGAGCCGCGCAGGCCGAGCGCCGACGCGGCGACGCCGTGGAGCGTGAACGGCCCCTGGAAGTTCGCCCAGGCGGTGAGCGTCCCGGACCCCTCGTCCCATTCGGCGACGACGCCGTAGCACTCGAGCGGCGTGCAGCTGAAGCGGGGGAAGCGGAACGTCTCCCGCACGACGAGGTCGGCGGCGGCCAGTGCGTCGTCGGCGTCCCCGTAGTGGAACGTCCGGTCGTGGATGCAGGCGTCCGTGCCGGCGGCCGCGGCCGGGTCGAGCACGGGGTCGAGCGGGTCGTAGTCGACCGCGACGAGCTCGGCGGCGTCCTCCGCCTCGTAGCGGCTGCGCGCGACGACGACGGCGAGCGGCTCGCCGGCGTAGCGTGCGACGTCGATGGCGGCCGCGTAGAAGGGGACGGGGGAGGGGATGCCGGCGGGGAACGGTCGCGAGAGCGCCTTCACCTCGGCGCCCGTGACCACGCCGACGACGCCCGGCGCCTCCGCCGCCGCGGCGGCATCGACGGCGATGCGCGCGTGCGCGAGCTGCGAGCGCACGATCGCGGCGTGGTAGGCGTGCGGCACCGGGGCGAGGTCGTCGATGAAGCGACCCTTGCCCCGCAGCAGCTGCTCGTCCTCGAAGCGGGGCACCGACTGCCCGACCCAGGTGTCCCGCGCCGCCGCGATGCCCACGTGGTCGAATCTACTCCACCTCGTCGCGTGCGCGTCGGCCGGCCGGGGGCACCGCGCAGCGGCGGCGACTACGCGGCGTGCGGGACTCAGTCGGTGCCGGCGAACGCGTAGGCGCCCGCCGTGCCCGGGGGGAGGTAGGCGGCCGACGGGCTGCCCGCCGGGGTGAAGAGTCCGAGCACGGCGAGCTCGGCGTGCTCCTGGCGGTTCTCGACGATGTGCACCTCGCGCGGCGTGAGCCGGAACGCCGACCCCGCGGCGAGGTCCTCGGCCGTCTCACCGAGGTGCAGTGCGCCGTTGCCCCGGAAGACCCAGACGATCTCGTCGTACAGGTGGTAGTGCCAGGGGGCCCTCCCCGGCGGGATGTAGCCCATGAACAGCGTCGCCCTCGTGCACCCGTTGTGCGGGCCGTAGAGGACCTGGAAGGACCGGCTCCCCGTCGCCTGCCCCGCCGGCACGTCGTCGAGTTGCACCACCGGCTCCGGCGGGCCGAGAGGAGCGTGGTGATCGACGTCACCGCCGACGCGCAGGGACAGGCAGACCAGGCCCTCGGGGCCTGCGGTCAGCTGCGCCGCGCCCCCGGCGGGGACGAGGGCCGCAGTGCCGCGGGCGAGCGCGTGGTGCTCGCGGTCGACTGCGAGCTGGCCGGAGCCGCCCGCGACGAACAGCATCGTCTCGTCGTGCTCGGGGCCGACCGCGGTGGCGGCGGCAGATCCGAGCTTCAGCGTCGCGAGCGCGAGTGCGGAGCCGGTCTGCGGGGGGACGAGCACGAACTCCTCGACCCCCTCGTCGCGGAGCGTGCTCTCGCTGGTCGACTCGGCCGTGACGCGTCCCACGCCGGCAGCATCGCACGACGGCCAGCCCGACGTCCGCCGAAGAGCTGGCCGTCGGCTCTCAGCGCTTCCAGCGCTCGGGGTGCCGTTCGGCTGCGCGGGCGACGAGCTCCGCGTCCGGGTAGCCGTCGCGCAGGGCGCGGAAGGCGTCGAGCACGGCCCGCGCATCGCGCTTGTGCCGCCGGGCCGCGAGCGTCAGCGGCTCGCGGACGGCTCCGCCGCAGTGGGCGCACGGGAAGTAGATGTCCGCCATCAGGCGCGCGGCGCGCCCGTCGGGGAACATCCGCAGCACCTCGAGCACGGTCGTCGACCCGGTGATGTCCGCGCCGACGTCGTCGTCGACGTGCACACCGGGCGCGACGAGGCCGGGGATCGACCGCGTCGCGCCGGTGTGCGAGGCCGTCACGAGTGCCCGGAGTACGCGAAGACGTGCGCGTCGGCTCCCGTCATGCGCACCGCGTTGCGGGGCAGCTGGTAGCGCGCGAACGGGAGGACCGCCACCTTCGCGTCGGCGCCGTGCCTGTCCATCGCCGCCGCGAACGCCTCGTCGAGCGAGGTGGTCGCGTCGAGCCCGATGTCGGTCGCCATCTCGAGGTTCTCCTCGAGGGTGACGATCGACAGGTGCTTCCGCGTCATCACCTCGTAGATCGGCACCCAGATGCACCCCGCCCACATCTGGATCTCGCGGGCATGGATGTCGCGCAGAACGCGCTGGTAGTTCTCGGGCGTGGGCGGCATGTACGGCTTCATCAGGTCCATGAGCGCGAGCCCGGGGAAGTCGCCGATCGCGGTCGACACGCCCGGCGACGGGCTCGTGTAGATGATCGTCCCGCCGTCCTTGACCACCAGGTCGGCCGACATGCAGCCCCACCCGGTGTGGAAGAAGAGGTGGTCGGTCGGGGCGAAGACGCCGCAGATCGCGATGTCCACCTGCCCGTGCTCCGGGACGAAGCTGTCGTACGCGTAGATCGCGTTGAAGCGCCGGATCGCCTCCTGGTGCGCCTCGGGGTGCGACCCGAAGACCACGTCCACGACGCGGCCGTGCGTGTCGAGGATGACGTTCATCGTGCAGTCGAGCCCGCACATGGACGCGACCTCGTCGATGTCGGAGCGCATCGGGCCGCAGTAGGCGCCGTAGTGCGTCTGGGGCGAGGTCACGAAGGCGCAGTGGTTGGACTCGATCGTCTCGTCGGAGACGACGCCGGGGAGGATCAGCTTGCCGCCGCCGCCCGCCCCCCAGTGATTGGCCTGCGCCTGGCCGATCGTGATCTTCAGGTCGGCCGAGGCCACCTCGTTCAGCAGCCAGACGGGCGTGCCGCCCGACGACACCCCGACGAACGTGTAGGCGTCGACGTTCTGCGGGTCGTTCTGGTGGAACGACCAGCCGTTCGCCTCCATCCGTGCCAGGTTCTGGGGGCCGACCTTCTGCTCGGTGTCCGACTCGGACATCGGAAACACCTTGCCGTTCGCGCAGCAGACGCGCACGTCGCCAACTCCTGCCGCCTCGACGGCGTCGAAGACAGCAGGAAGCAGCTTCGACGAAGGGGTCGGCCGGAACTGGTTGTCGATGATCACCGCAACGCTGCCCGCGCCCGCGAGCAACTCGGCAAACGTCGGCCCGTCGACGGGGCTCGCGAGCGCGTCGCGCGCGGCGGCCGTGGCGTCGGCGACCGGGGCCGGCTCGTCCGGCCTGACGTCTGCGACGAGGTTCGCCGCCGGCACGTCGAGCTCGAGCGTGTCGCGATGCTTCTTGGACTCGTCGTCGGTGGCGCCGATCGCGAGCGGGTCCATCGACTCGTAGGGGATGACAACGCGGGTCGTGTCGCTCATCTCGTCTCCGATCTCGCGCGTTTGGGTGTCGATTGTGAGGCTAGGGTCGGGTGCGGCCCCGGTCAAGCGGGTTCTACCGCATTCCCGATAATCGATCATCGACGGTTCGCATTGAAACCCGGAAAGCGGCTTGGTACGTTCGCAAGCGGGTGAACGAGCGTCTTCGACACCTGAGTCTGTGGCGGGTGGTCCCGCTCGCGGTCGCCGGGGCCGTCGTCGTCTTCGCCGTCCTCTACGTCGTCGTGATCGCCGATCCGTTGACCGACGTTGGCAACTGGCGCACGACGAACTTCGGCTCGGCGATCGACAATCCCGGAACCTTCCTCTACACGGTCCTCGACGGAGTCACGTTCGCCGGGCTCCTCTTCATCGTCGCGAGCGGGTTCTCCCTGATCTTCGGCCTGATGCGCGTCGTCAACATGGCGCACGGCTCGTTCTACCTCCTCGGCGGCTACATCGCCTACGAGATCCAGCAGGAGATGACGGGCCTGGGCTTCTCGGTGCAGCCGGCCGACGTCAACACATGGGAGTGGGTGCTCCCGCTCGTCGTGGCGATGGGCTCGATCGCGCTCTTCGGAGTCGTGATCCAGCAGCTCCTGCTGCGCTGGAACCAGGGCCAGGACCTGCGGCAGGCCCTGATCACGATCGCCGTCTCCGTGATCGTCGCCGACCAGGTGATCGCCCACTTCCCGCGGCACGTGTACGAGGGCTCGCAGAAGTTCGGCGGCAACGCCGTCAGCCTCGGGTGGCCCGGCTGGACGAACCGCCTCGTCGATCTCCACGTCTGGAGCGTGCAGTACTCGTTGGCACGGCTGGTCATGCTCTCGCTGGGCGTGGCCGTGGGGATCGCGCTCTGGCTCTGGCTCTACCGGACGAAGACGGGCATGGTGATCCGCGCCGGCGTCGACGACCGGCAGATGACCTCGGCCCTCGGCATCAACATCCAGATCACGTTCGCCATCGCGTTCGCCGTGGGCGCGGCCCTCGTCGCGATGGGCGCTGTCGTCCAGAGCTCGCAGGGCAACATCTCGCAGGGGCAGGACGGCATCTGGCTGCTGAACTCCCTCGTCGTCGTCATCATCGGCGGCATGGGGTCCTTGCTCGGTGCCGTCGCGGGATCGCTCCTCTTCGGGCTCGTCACGGCGTTCTCGATCACGTACCTCCCCGTCGCCGGGACCGACTGCTGCACGCAGTACTCCCCGGTGCTGACGTTCGTGCTGATGGCGCTCGTCCTCGCGTTCCGGCCGCAGGGGCTGTTCGGGAGGGAAGCGTGAGCGCCGCGGCCACGAAGACGCTCGTCGAGCGGGTGATCGGAGTGGGGGTGCTCGTGCTGGCGGTGCTCGGGCCGTCGCTCGTCTCCGACTTCTGGCTGGACACGGTGCTCACCCAGACGTTGATCCTCGGCATCGGCGCCGCGAGCCTCATCTTCCTCTCGGCCTACGGCGGGATGATCTCCCTGGCGCAGGCGGGGATGATGGGCATCGCGGGGTACGCCCTCGGGAACATGGTCACCCAGCAGTCCGTCGAGGGGGGGGAGACGAAGGGGCTCCTCCTCGGCTGGGACCCGACGCTCTCCGTGATCCTCGCGATCCTGGTCGCCACCGGGATCGGCCTCGTCTTCGGCGCGGTCGCGTCGCGGAGCTTCGGGATCTACTTCCTGATGCTGACGCTCACCTACTCGGTGATCGCGTACCTGTTCGTGAGCCAGGTGACCCAGGTCGGCGGCTTCTCGCCGATCTCCAACATCGACGTGTACACGCCGGGCTTCATGGGCAACGTCGTGACCGACCGGGAGCGGCTCTACTACGTCACCCTCGGCGTCGCCGTCGTCGTCTACGTCCTGATCCGCTACCTCGTGCGAACGCCGTTCGGGGTCTCGCTCCAGGGAATCCGGGACGAGCCGACCCGCATGGCATCGCTCGGGTACAACGTCGCGCTGCATCGGACGCTCGCCTTCGGCATCGGGGCGCTCGTCGCCGCGGTCGGCGGTGTCCTCTTCGCGTGGTGGTCGGGCCAGATGTCCCCGTCGAACATCGGCCTCCAGACGACGATCGAGTTGCTCGTGATCGCCGTGATCGGGGGGCTGACCCGCATCGAAGGCGCCTGGCTCGGCGCATTCGCGTTCATCGTGATCAACAACGAGGTGACGAACAGGATTCCGTCGGAGGGGTTGCCGTGGATCGGCGGAAGCTTCAACACGGTCATCGGCTTCGTCTTCCTCGCGATCGTGATCGTGTCGCCGGACGGGCTGATGGGGCTCTGGGATCGGATGTGGGGTCTCGCGCGCCTCCGTGGGCCCAAGGGGCCGGCGACCGAGGCGACCGAGGCGGGCGTGGCGAGGTGAAACGGGGAGGCGAGAAAGGAGGTTGACGACGGCATCGATGACGACCGGAACGGAACCTGAGAAAGTCTTGTGCAACCAACGTAAGGAGGGACGAGCAATGAGACGACCACAGGGGCGGGTCATCCGCCTCCTGGCCTCGGTCGGGCTGCTCGTGGCCGGTATCGCCGCGATCACCTCGGCATCGTCAGCAGCACCGGCGAACGAGGTCCGCGTGGCGATCATGGCTGACTGCAAGGGCGCCTTCGGCTTCGCCTACGAGCTCGACATCGGCGGCTCGCAGACGGCGTTCGCGCAGTTCGCGGGCGGAAAGGTCAAGAACAAGAAGAAGCCGTCGGCAGGGATGACGGGCATCAAGGCCGGTGGCAAGAACGTCAACATCGTCGGCTACGGCTGCGGTGACGACACGCCGGCGACGGCGCTGAAAGAGACGCGCCGCCTGATGCAGCAGCTCAAGGCCGACGTGATGGTCGGGCCGCTGTCGGGTGACGAGGCCGTCGCGATCGCGAACTGGGCGAAGCCGCGGCCGGCCAAGACCGTGATCATCGGCACGGCCGGGTCGCAGGACCCGACGCTGCAGATCGCGCCGAAGAACGTGTTCCGCTACCACGGCGACGGCGCCCAGTGGAACGCCGGCATCGGCGAGATCGTCTACAAGAAGCTCGGCTGGCGCAACGCCGCGATCATCATGGACGACTACTCGTTCGGGTGGACGTCCGGGGCCGGCATCATCGCCGACTTCTGCGCCATCGGCGGCAAGATCACGAAGCGCGTGTTCCCGCCGCTGAACACGACCGACTACTCGTCGTACGTCCGTCAGCTGCCCCCACCGGGTCAGGTGGACGGGTACTTCTGGGTCGTCGGCGGCACCGGCACAGGGCCGGCGCTGAAGGCGTTCGAGCAGGCCTACGGCCCCATCGACGCGAAGCAGCACTCCGGGAACCTGTTCCTCTGGTTCCTGACCGGGAAGGACGACGTCGCTCCGCGCATGATCGGCGCGTACGTCGGCGGATTCGGCACGGCTCCCGGCCTCAAGAGCAGGGCCGCGAACCAGTACCGGGCGTTCGTCAACAAGACGTACCCGGGACAGCCCGCCGACGACGGGTTCTTCTACAACTACTACCAGGGCACGAAGGCTCTGATCGAGGCCCTGAACAAGTCCGGCGGAGCGGTCGGTGCCAAGCTGCAGGCGGCGATGCCGCGCTCGCTCTCGGCTCCGTTCGAGCTCTCCGACAAGGGCCAGGTCAAGCTGGACCGGAACCGCCAGGCGATCCAGGATCAGTGGCCCGTGCAGATCATCAGGGGCCCCGACGGTGGCCCCGCCGTCACGCTGACGGGCTACGTGCCGAACGTCAACCAGTCGTTCGGTGGCCTGTTCAAGCGGACGAGCCCGCCGCCCGGCCGCACGCAGCCTCCGTGCGTGAAGAAGAAGCTGCCGTGGCAGGGCAAGATCCGCGAAGTGAAGAACGGCGTCGTCACGAAGACCGTGATCAAGTGAGGCAGTGACCGCCGTAGCACCATCCGCCGACCACGCCGTGCCGACCCTCCGCCTGCGGGGGGTCGGCCGGCGCTTCGGCGGCCTGCTCGCGGTGAGCGACGTCGACCTCGACGTCGCGCAGGGCGAGCGTCGCGCCGTGCTCGGGCCGAACGGCGCCGGCAAGACGACGCTGTTCAACGTGATCTGTGGCGACATGCCGGCCTCGTCCGGCACGATCGAGTTCTACGGCGAGGACGTCACCGTGCGACCGGCCCGGGCGCGCGTGAAGCTCGGCCTCGCCCGCACGTACCAGCAGTCGCGTCTGTTCCTCGGCCTGACCGTCGAGGAGAGCATCTACCTGTCGATCGTCGGCGTCGAGGGAGGACGCCTCCGTCCCTGGCCCAGGCCCCGCCACGACCGGGAGCTGCGGGAGCGCGCGCGGGCCGCCGCGGGTCGGGTCGCGATCGACGACAAGCTTCGTGCGCGGGTCAGCGACCTCTCGCACGGTGAGCATCGGCAGGTGGCGATCGCGATGGCGCTCGCAGCGGAGCCCCGGGTGCTCATGCTCGACGAGCCCGCATCCGGTCTTTCGCGGGGTGAGCGCACCCTGCTGACCGAGCTGCTCCTCGGGCTCGATCCCTCGATCACGCTCATCCTCATCGAGCACGACATGGACATCGCGCTCAGCGTGGCGGACAACGTGACGATGATGCACGAGGGCCGGGTGATCGTCGAAGGCACCCCCGACGAGATCAGGGCCAACCAGATGGTGCACGACCTCTACCTCGGGCGCGGGTTCCGCAATGAGTGAGCAGGCCGCGACGCCCCCCGTCGCCCCGGCCGCGGAGGGCACGGCGCTGCTCGAGGTCGAGGGCCTCAGCGCCTTCTACGGCAGTGCCCGGGCGCTCGAGGACGTCACGTTCCGGATGGAGCGGGAGTCGATCGCGATCGTGGGCCGCAACGGCATGGGCAAGACGACGCTCTGCAAAGCGATCATGGGAATCTCGCCGCCGAGCGCTCACGGGTCGATCCGCTTCGACGGGCACGAGCTCGTCGGCGGGCACTCCTACAAGATCGCCAGGCGTGGCATCGGCTACGTGCCGCAGGGGCGGCGCCTGTTCCCGTCGCTGACCGTCGACGA
The DNA here is from genome assembly GCF_057140465.1 of Gaiella sp. NCBI lineage: Bacteria > Bacillati > Actinomycetota > Thermoleophilia > Gaiellales > Gaiellaceae > Gaiella > Gaiella sp. The sequence goes on along the minus strand of NZ_DBNHWK010000015.1, from coordinate 7,191 downwards.
GCACCTTCGGATCGCCTCGCGCGGCGAGTCGAGCGCCGGCGACACGAAGTGGACTCGGGATCGCGTCTACGACCTCTTCCCGCGACTCGCCGAGCGGAAGCGCAACGGCGGCGCCCAGCTCTCGGGCGGTGAGCAGCAGATGCTCGCGATCGGTCGTGCGCTCGTCACGAACCCGACGCTGCTGATCATGGACGAGCCCTCGGAAGGGCTCGCGCCCGCGATCATCGAGCACCTGATCGAGACGTTCAGGCAGCTCGAGGAGGAGGGCCTCGCGATCCTTCTCATCGAGCAGAACCTCGGCGTCGCAACGGCGCTCGCGGAGCGTCAGCTCGTGATGGTCGCCGGCAGCATCGCGGCGGAGACGACGGCCGAGACGCTCGCGAACGACACCGAGCTGCAACGGCGGTACCTCGGTGTTGAGCCGCTCGCCCACTAGGCTCCCGGACGACGTGTCCTCTCGCGAGGCATCGTGATCCCGAGGGTGCTCCTCGCCGCGACCGTGGTGGGCTGCCTGCTCGCCGCCGGTTGCGGCGGCTCCGGCGAGCCCGGGAACGACCTCCTCTTCGTCAGCACACGGGACGGGGACTATGCGATCTACGGCATGGATGCAGACGGGGGGAGCCAGGGCCGCCTGACGGACGAGCGCGGCGACACGTCGACCAACGCGGGCATCGAGTTCCAGGTCGAGCCGGCGTGGTCTCCCGACGGCATGCGCATCGCGTTCGCGAGCGCCCGTGAGGGGTCGTTCGACATCTACGTGATGGCCGCGGACGGCACGGATACGACGCGCCTCACGACGTCGAAGGTGAACGACCGCCGGCCGTCGTGGTCTCCGGACGGCATGCGGATCGTCTTCGCGCGCTCCGTCGACGAGACCCAGCTCTTCGTGATGAACGCGGATGGGACCGGTGCCCGTCGCGTGACGGACGACGCTGCGCCCGAGAGCGAGCCGGCATGGTCGCCCGACGGCGAGTGGATCGCCTATGTGCGGCGTCAGCCCGGGACGGAGGTCCGGGAGATCTGGCTCGTCAGGCCCGACGGGTCGGAGCGGCGCCGCCTGACGAGGCTCAACAGCGTTGCCTACGCGCCGGCCTGGTCGCCGGACGTCGAGCGCATCGCCTTCTCGGCGGACCGCGGCGACAACCGCTACGCGATCTGGACGATCGGCGTCGACGGGACCGGGCTCCGCCGCGTGACCCCCGCCGGCATCGACGCGTTCGAGCCGGCCTGGACGCCCGATGGACGCGTCCTCGCGTTCTCCCGCGACGGTGCGATCGTCACCGTCGACGAGAGGGGGAACGAGGTGCAGTTGACCGATCCCCAGAACAACGACTCGAGCCCGGCCTGGAACCCGAGGCCGGACGTCGAGAAGGAGGAGAGCTGATGCCGACCGTCGTGCTCGTCGGAACACTCGACACGAAGGGGCGGGAGTACGCCTTCCTCGCCGACCGCATCCGGGAGCACGGCGTCGACGTCGTGCTCGTGGATGCCGGAATCGTCGGCGAGCCGCAGGTTCCGCCGGACATCGCGAGGGAGGAGGTCGCCGCCGCCGTCGGTGCCGACGTCGCCGCGCTCGCGGCCGCGGGTGATCGCGGCGCGGCGGTCGACACGATGGCGCGCGGGGCCGCGGAGGTGGTGAAGCGCCTCCACGAGGAGGGGCGGCTCGACGCGGCCGGGGCGCTCGGCGGGTCGGGCGGCTCCGCGCTCGCGACCTTCGCGATGCGCCAGCTGCCGATCGGGGTGCCGAAGCTGATGGTCTCGACCGTCGCGTCGGGCGACACGAGCCCGTACGTCGGCTCCGTCGACGTGACGATGATGTACTCGGTCGTCGACATCGCGGGGGTCAACCAGATCTCGGCGCGGATCATGGCGAACGCGGCCGGTGCGCTCGCCGGGATGGCCAAGGCGACCGTGCCTCCCCTGGGCGAGGAGAAGCCGCTCGTCGTCGCGTCGATGTTCGGCGTCACGACGCCCTGCGTGACGACCGCCCGGGAGCGCCTGGAGGAGCTCGGCTACGAGGTGCTCGTCTTCCACCAGACCGGTGCCGGCGGCGGCTCGATGGAGGAGCTGATCAAGGCCGGGTTCATCACCGGGTCGCTCGACGCGACGACGACCGAGTTCTGCGACGAGGTCGCGGGCGGCGTGCTCGCCGCCGTGCCCGACCGGCTGGAGTCCGCAGGGCGCCTCGGCATTCCGCAGGTCGTCTCGCTCGGGGCGCTCGACATGGTCAACTTCGGGCCGATGGAGACGGTGCCGGAGCGCTACCGCGACCGGAACCTGTACGTCCACAACCCGACGATCACGCTGATGCGGACGACCCCCGAGGAGTGTCGGGAGGTCGCCGAGATCATCGCGCGCAAGCTCAACGCCGCGACCGGGCCGACGGTGCTCTTCGTGCCGCTGCGCGGCGTCTCGGCGATCGCAGTCGAGGGGCAGGTGTTCCACGACCCGGAGGCCGACGATGCGCTGCTCACGACGCTGCGCGAGCGCATCGACACGTCGAAGGTCGAGGTGCACGAGATCGACACCGACGTCAACGACCCCGCGTTCGCCCTTGCGATGGCGAACCGCCTGCACGAGCTGATCGACGCCGCCCGATGACGGCGCGCGGGACACGAAACGTGGGACGATGGACGGTGCGCGCCACCGTCCGTGGAGGGACGAGATGACGAGAGACGAAGCGCTCGCGCGACTGCGGGCACAGATCGACGCCGGGAAGCCGATCATCGGCGCCGGCGCAGGCACCGGGCTCTCCGCGAAGTGCGCGGAGGCGGGAGGCGCCGACCTGATCATCATCTACAACTCGGGGCGCTACCGGATGGCCGGCCGCGGCTCGCTCTCCGGCCTCCTGCCGTACGGCGACGCCAACGAGATCGTCGTCGACATGGCGAAGGAGGTGCTGCCGATCGTCGAGGAGACGCCCGTGCTCGCCGGGGTCTGCGGCACCGACCCGTTCCGGCTGATGCCGGTGCTCGTCGAGGAGCTGAAGCGGATCGGCTTCTCGGGCGTGCAGAACTTCCCCACCGTCGGCCTCTTCGACGGGACGTTCCGCCAGAACCTCGAGGAGACGGGGATGGGCTACGGGCTCGAGGTGGACATGATCCGCGTCGCGCACGAGGCGGACATGCTCACCGCCCCCTACGTGTTCGACCCGGGCGAGGCGAAGGCGATGGCCGAGGCAGGCGCCGACGTCCTCGTCCCGCACATGGGGCTGACGACGGGCGGCGCGATCGGGGCGGAGACCGCGAAGACGCTCGACGACTGCGTCCCGCTGATCCAGGAGATGCACGACGTCGCGAAGCGCGTCAACCCCGAGATCATCGTCCTCTGCCACGGCGGCCCGATCGCGGAGCCCGACGACGCGGCGTACGTCCTCGAGCGCACCGAGGGCGTCGTGGGGTTCTTCGGCGCGTCGTCGATGGAGCGCCTGCCGACGGAGGTCGCGATGACCGAGAACATGAAGCGCTTCAAGGCGATCCCCGTCTGAGCGCAGAAGGGAGGCACCATGAGCAGGTTCGTGATGCAGGGCGACGTGGAGGTCGCGACGTTCGACTGGGGCAGCGCCGGCATGCGCGCCGCGCCGCCGGCCACCGGCTGCGACTCGTACGTCGTGATGGACGTGACGCTCGCGCCCGGCGGCTACCACGCGTTCCACCACCACCCGGACCAGGACGAGATGATCATCGTCAAGAGCGGGCGCATCGTGCAGTGGCTCGACCGCGACCACCGCGAGCTCGGCGCCGGTGACTCGGTGCACATCGACCGTGCGGTCGTCCACGGCTCGTACAACGACTTCGACGAGCCCGCGGAGCTCCAGGTCGTCCTCGCGCCGGCCTCGGGTGACGGAGGGTACGAGCTCGTCGACGTGTCGGGCGAAGAGCCCTGGGCGTCCCTGCGGTCGGGTTGATGCAGGCGGTTCGGGTCCACGACGGCGGGGAGCTCCGCTACGAGACGGTGCCCGACCCGGTGCCCGGGCCGGGCGAGGTGCTGGTCGAGCTGCATCGCGCGGGGCTCAACCGCCGTGACCTCCTCGTCACGACGGGCGTCTACCCGTTCCCGCTGCCGCTGATCCCTGGCTCGGACGGGGCGGGCGTTCGTCGTGACACGGGCGAGGAGGTCGTGATCCTCCCCGGGCTTCGGTGGGGAGATCGCGAGGACGCGTTCGCGCCGGAGTTCGAGGTGCTCGGGGGCCCGACCGACGGGACCTACGCCGAGCTGATCGCGATCGCCGAGGAGAACCTCTACCCGCGACCCGCGGGCTGGAGCTGGGAGGAGTCGGCGGCGTTCCCGCTCGCGGCGCTCACCGCGTACCGCGCGCTGTTTCCGCGAGGCGGCCTGCTGTCCGGCGAGACGGTGCTCGTGCTCGGCGCGGGGAGCGGTGTCTCGACCCTCGCCGTGCAGCTCGCCACGCAGGCCGGCGCGCGGGTGCTCGTGACCTCCTCCTCGGACGAGAAGATCACCCGCTCGCTCGAGCTCGGCGCCGAGGCCGGGGTCAACTACGCGACGACCGAGGACTGGCCCGCGGCGGTGCGGGAGCTCGGCCCCGTCGACCTCGTCCTCGACTCGGTCGGCGCCACCTGGCAGCAGTCGCTCGACTGCGTGCGCCCGGGCGGCCGCGTCGTCGTGTTCGGGGCGACCCGGGGCACCGAGGTCGAGCTGCGGGTACGCCCGCTCTACTTCGGGCAGCTGTCGCTGCTCGGGACGATGATGGGGAGCCCACGCGACTTCGACGGGCTGCTGCGGATGGTGGCCGACGCCGTCTGGCGGCCCGTCGTCGACAGCGTCCATCCCCTCGCCGACGCCGCGGCGGCCCTGCGACGACTCGAGGGCGACCACTTCGGCAAGCTCCTGCTCGCATGCGACTGAGCACGACGGAGTGGGGCGACCCCGCGGGCCCTCCGCTCGTCTGCCTGCACGGTGCGGGCGGTCACGGGGGACGCTTCCGCGACCTCGCCGGGGCGCTTCCCGGGCTGCGCGTCGTCGGCGTCGACCTCCGCGGGCACGGGGCGTCGACGTGGGACCCGCCGTGGGGGATCGACGCGCACGTCGAGGACCTGCTGGAGACCGCGGATGCGCTCGGCCTCGGCGGCTGCGCCTGGCTCGGGCACAGCTTCGGCGGCCGCCTCGTCTGCGAGGTGGCCGCGCGCGCCCCGGACCGGGTCGAGCGCGCGGTGCTGCTCGACCCCGCCCTGCACATCGCGCCCGACGTCGCACGCGAGCGGGCGGAGCTGCTGCGGGAGGACGTCTCGTTCGCCGACGCCGAGGCGGCGATCGACGCCCGGTTGGCCGACGGGACGCTCTTCTCGACGCCGCGGGCCCTGCTCGAGGCCGAGGCGGCGGCCCACCTCGACCAGGGCGCCGACGGGCGCTGGCGCTGGCGCTGCTTCGCACCGGCCGTGATCTCGGCGTTCGGGGCGATGGCGGCCCCGGCGCCGCCGTGGCCCCCGTGCCCGACGCTCCTCGTGATCGGCGCCCGCTCGTGGCTGCCCGTCGACGTGCCGCCGGGCGCAGCGGTGGAGGTCGTCACGGTGCCGGGCGGGCACAGCGTGCTCTGGGACGACTTCGAGGAGACGGCGGGCGCGGTCGCGCGATTCCTCGACTGAACGGCGGCGCCCCCCGGAGGCTACGGCGCAGCGAGCCGGTGGCCGCCGTCGACGCCGAGCACCGTCCCGGTCACGAAGCCGTTCGTGAGCAGCAGCCAGATCGCGTGCGCGACGTCCTCTGGCCCACCGACCCGACCGGCGGGCAGGGCGGACGCGAGCCGCTCGAACATCGCGTCCCGCGCCTCGTCCTCGAGCGGCGACCAGAGGGGCGTGTCGATGATCCCGGGGCAGACGGCGTTCACGCGCGTCGGGGCGAGCTCGACGGCGAGGATCCGCACGAGCGCCTCGGTCGCCCCGTTGACCGCGGCGGTCGCCGCACCGCCCGGCGACGGCGTGTGGGCGAAGACGCCCGACACGAGGACGATCGACTCCCGGACGTCGGCCGCCTGGATCGCGGCGAGCGGCCCCCAGAGCTTCGTCTCGAACGCGCGGCGTGCGAGGTCGAGGTCGAGCTCGCGCACCGGGCCGCCCACACGGAGGACGGTCGAGGACACGAGGTGGTCGACGGGGCCGAGTCGCTCGAAGAGCTCCCGGCTCGCGGCGGCGTCCGTCACCTCGAGCACGACCTTCTCGGCATCGACCTCGGCACGGTCGGGGTCGCGCGACGCCACGATCACGTCCCATCCCTTGTCGGCGCAGAGCCGGGCGGTCGCGAGCCCGATGCCGGACGAGCCGCCGATCACGACGACCCGGGTCATGCCGTCGCCCCGGTCGGCTCGTGGGCGACGAGGTCGTCGTACGCCGGCACCGTGAGGAACTCGACGTAGTCGTCCCCGGTCGCGACCTCGTCGAAGAGGATCCGTGCGCGGTCGAAGCCGGGGCCGAGGTGGTCGGCCTCGTCGGCGACGATCCGCCGGACGTCGTCGATCGTGACCGCTCCGTGCCGGAGCCACTGCCAGATCTGGCTGCGGCTGATCTCCGCCGTCGCGGCGTCCTCCATCAGGTTGTTGATCGCGACCGCGCCGTTGCCGCCGAGCCAGGCGGCGAGGTACTGGATCCCGACGGAGACGTTGTTGCGCAGCCCCTCCTCCGTCACGTCCCCCGGCGTCGCGGCGACGTCGAGGAGGTCGGCGGCGGAGAGCGTCACGTCGTCCCGTTGCCTGTCGATCTGGTTCGGCCGGTCGCCGAGGACGGCGTCGAAGGCGGCGGTGGCGACCGGGACGAGATCCGGGTGCGCGACCCAGGTGCCGTCGAAGCCCTGGGCGGCCTCGCGCTCCTTGTCCTCCGTCACCTTCTCGAGTGCGATGCGGTTGACGTCCGGGTCACGGCGGGAGGGGATGAACGCGGCCATGCCCCCCATCGCGTGCGCGCCGCGGCGGTGGCACGTCTTCACGAGCAGCTCGCAGTAGGCGCGCATGAACGGCACCGCCATCGTGACGGCGCTGCGGTCGGGGAGGACGAACTCCGGTCGATGCCCGAGCTTCTTGATCACGCTGAAGATGTAGTCCCACCGACCCGCGTTGAGGCCGGCGGAGTGCTCGCGCAATTCGTGGAGGATCTCGTCCATCTCGAACGCGGCGAGGATCGTCTCGATCAGCACCGTGGCCCGGATCGTGCCCCGTTCGAGGCCGAGGCGGTCCTCGGTGAA
>NZ_DBNHWK010000014.1:0-10507 GCF_057140465.1 Gaiella sp. | reverse complement strand
CGGTGTCGCTCGGAGTGCGCATCACCATCCACGCCGCGACGTACAACACGACGAACAGCACTCCCGTGAACGGGGCAAGACGCGATCCGGGCATCCGGGCTCCTTGTGAAGGGTGTTGGACGATGTCTGATTTCGCCGTCGTCGACTCGTCTTCCTCGTTCGAAGGTGCACGGCTGCTCGCTGACATCGACCGCGGTCGACTCTTTCCTCCGGGCAACGGCGGCGTGATCGGGGGAGAGAGCACGAGGTGTGCGGCACGGCGACGCACCCGTGGCGCCCGGACTACCGAATCCGAAGTGTCTGTCCGCGCCCCAGAAGCGCCCCGTGCCCATGCCGATCCGCTCGCGCAGTCATAGGGGGAGCGCGAGCGGTTGACGCTGGATGCGGGTCGCCTGGTGCTCTCGTCCCCGAGCTGCGCCGTACGCGATCCGGGCGCTCGGCACCGTTCTCGCGGCCCTCGCGATCGCGGCGCTGCTCGTCCGGTGGACGCGCGGTGATCACCGGCCGCTCTTCTCGACGGGTGTCGCCGGTGGGATGCCGCTCCGCTCGTCTCTCCGGGGAGATCGGTAGAGGCTGATCGACGGAGACGCTCAGGGCGCGGGGCCGTCGGGACTTGCGATCAGACGGTTCTCGAGCGCCTGTTCGAGATCGCTCCAGAGCTCGTCCGCGTCCTCGAGTCCGACGGAGAGCCTGAGGAGCCCCGGCGGGCAGCGGTCGCCCTCCCAGCGCTGCCTCGCCTCGAGCTTCGACCGCACGCCGCCGAGGCTCGTCGCGTTCACGATCGTTCCCAGCGACCGCTCCACGCGATGGGCGGCCTCGCCGTCGGCGACGTCGAACGAGATCAGGAACGAGAAGCCGGGGTAGCGAACCGTCTGCACGGCGGGGTGCGCGTGGAGGCGCTCGACGAGGAAGCGTGCGGTCGCCTCCTGCCGGGTGAGCCGCTCCTCGAGGGTTGCGAGGCGGCGGTGGACGCGCCACGCCGTGTCGGCGGAGGCAACGATGCCGGTCCGGGAGCGCATCGCCAGGAGCCGCTCGTAGAGGTCGTCGTCGCGTGTCACGAGCACCCCGGCGAGCGCGTCGTCGTGGCCCGAGAGCACTTTCGTCGCCGAGTGCAGCGCGAGGTCGCACCCGTGGTCGAGCGGTCGCACCCGGAGCGGCGAGGCGACCGTCGCGTCGCAGACGACCGGCGCCGGGTGCGCCGCCACCGCAGCGAAGTCGGGCATCGTCAGCAACGGGTTCGCGGGTGACTCGACGAGGACGAGGTCGGCGGGCGGCGGGGGGCCGGTCTGGTCGAACTCGACGCAGTCGATGCCCCAGGGCGCCAGTTGGTGGAGCAGCAGGTGATGGCCGTAGTACGCGCCTTCGGCGAGGGCCACCGTCGCGCCGGGGCGTGCCAGCGTGAGCAGGGCGGTCGTGGCGGCGGCCATCCCCGATGGGAAGAGCAGCGCGCGCCCACCGTCGAGGGCGCCGAGCGCCTCCTCGCAGGCGACGCCGGCCGGGTGTGCGGTGCGAGCGTACGAGAAGCGGGCCGGCTCTCCGTTCTCGTGCGGCCAGTTCGTCGAGTGGTCGACCGTGGTGCCCACGGTGCGACTGTAGTCCCGCGGACGAGCGGGGGGAGCGACGGAGTCGGTGCAGATGCGGTGCAGGGGCGTGACGATCGTCGGGGTGTGGGCGCGATAGGCTCGAGCCGTGGGGAGGAGGTTGGAGGACCCCCGGGATCGTCTCCTCGTCCACTTCGGACACGGCCTCGCCGACCGACTAGGCTCCAGCGCATGGCGACACACGACTCGACCGAGTCGAAGCTGCGCTGGCTCACCGAGCTGAGCGAGGCCGCCGCGCACGCCGGTGCCGAGAAGGCGATCGCGCGCCAGCGCGAGCGCGGCAAGCTCCTCGCGCGCGAGCGGATCGAGAAGCTGCTCGACCCGGGGTCGTTCGTCGAGCTCGACCGTTTCGTGCGCCATCGCGAGACGAACTTCGGCATGGCCGAGAACCGGCCGTGGGGCGACGCTGTCGTCACGGGCTACGGGACGGTGTTCGGGCGGAAGGTCTTCGTCTTCTCGCAGGACTTCACCGTGTTCGGGGGCTCGCTGTCCGAGGTCTTCGCGGAGAAGGTCTGCAAGGTGATGGACATGGCGGTGACGTACGGATGCCCGGTGGTCGGCATCAACGACTCGGGCGGCGCCCGCATCCAGGAGGGCGTCGTCTCGCTCGGCGGGTACGCGGAGATCTTCTGGCGGAACGTCCAGGCCTCGGGCGTCGTGCCGCAGGTCTCGCTCGTGATGGGGCCGTGCGCCGGGGGCGCCGTCTACTCGCCTGCGATCACCGACTTCACGCTGATGGTCGAGGAGACGTCGTACATGTTCATCACCGGCCCCGACGTGGTGAAGACGGTCACGGGCGAGACGGTCTCCTTCGAGGAGCTGGGCGGGGCGACCGCGCACGCGTCGAAGTCCGGCGTCGCCCATCTCACCGCGCCCGACGAGGAGGCGTGCCTGGAGGACGCCCGCTACCTGCTCACGTTCCTCCCCCAGAACAACCTCGAGTCGCCGCCGTACGCGGCGCCGTCCGACCCCGCCGACCGCGAGAGCCCGGAGCTGGACGTGCTCATCCCCGACGCGCCGAACAAGCCCTACGACATGCACCACGTGATCGAGGCGGTCGTCGACGACGGCGCGTTCCTCGAGATCCAGCCGCACTGGGCGGAGAACATCGTCTGCGGGTTCGCGCGGCTCGGCGGGCACGCCGTCGGGATCGTCGGCAACCAGCCGCACACGCTCGCCGGCGTGCTCGACATCGACGCCTCCGTGAAGGCGGCGCGCTTCGTCCGCACGTGCGACGCGTTCAACGTCCCCCTCGTCACCTTCGTCGACGTCCCGGGGTTCCTCCCAGGAACGGCGCAGGAGTGGGGCGGCATCATCCGTCACGGCGCCAAGCTCCTCTACGCGTACGCCGAGGCGACGGTGCCGAAGCTGACGGTGATCACCCGCAAGGCCTACGGCGGCGCCTACGACGTCATGAGCTCGAAGCACATCCGGGCCGACCTGAACCTCGCCTGGCCGACCGCCGAGGTCGCGGTGATGGGGCCGGAGGGCGCCGTCAACATCGTGTTCCGCGCCGAGCTCGAGGCGGCCGCCGACCCCGATGCGCGGCGGGCGGAGCTGATCGCCGACTACAAGGAGCGCTTCGCGAACCCGTACACCGCCGCCGAGCGCGGTTACGTCGACGACGTGATCGAGCCGAGGCGGACGCGCCCGATGCTGATCTCCGGCCTCGAGACGACGCTCACGAAGCGCGAGCCGTCGCCGAAGCGCAAGCACGGGAACATCCCGCTCTGACGGCTACGCAGTGAACGTGATCTCGGTCGAGTCGCAGACGGGCTCGTAGCCGATGCGCGCGTAGATCCGGTTCGACGTCGGGTTCGCGAGGTCGGTGTAGAGGAAGCAGAAGCGCCGCCCTCCGGCGAGGAGCTCCTCCGAGAGGGTCGCGACGAGGGAGGTGGCGTAGCCGCGGCCCCGGAGCCCGGGCGGCGTGTACACGGGGCCGATGCGGATCCCGTTCGGCGTCGGGCCCCCGTATGCGGCGAGCGACACGACCTCCCCTCCGTCGACCCAGAGCCGGATCCCGCAGTCGGGGTCGGAGAGGCGGTGATCGACGCTCACGGCCTCGCGTCCTCGCTCCGCGCGGTGCCCTTCGAGCGCCTCGTCGGCGAACGCGTGCCACCAGGCGATCGCGAGCTCGCGGTCGGCGGTGCCCGCCGTGCGCATCCCGCCGCTCGCGTTCCCGCGTGTCCGCACTGCGCGCAGGGCGTGGATCCGCATCGCCATCCGCGGCGCCCAGCGGCCGCCGTGCGCGGCGACCCACGCCGAGGCGACGTCCTCGGCCTCGGGCAGACCGCCGGTCACGCCGGGCGGATCGTCCTCGATCGCGGAGACGAGCGCCGGCACGGCGTCGGCACGCGCCGGCTGTGCGACCAGCAGGTTGTGCGGGGGCGTGCGCAACGCGGCCCCGAGCGGCTGGCCGCGCTCCTCGACGACCCAGAACCTCGCCTCGGGGTAGTAGTCGGGCGTGTCGACGAGGAGCGCGCCGATCCCGAGCATCAGGTTGTGCCGCGCCTCGTCGGCGAGCAGGAGGGGGCTCGCGCGCTCCAGGAACGCCTCCGGGCCGTCGATCTCGACGGTGCGCATCGGCCGATCGTACGCGCGACGTGACGGCGGCCGGAAGCTCGAGTAGCCTCGCCGCATGGCGTTCGCGCATGCGCGGATCTCCGGCCCGCTCGACCGGGAGGGGATCGCCGCGTTCCTCGACGAGGCGGTGATCCCGCTGCGCCTCGCCTGCGTCGCGCCGTCGGGCTGGCCGATCGTCGTCTCCCTCTGGTTCGCACGCCGCGACGGCGAGCTCGTCTGTGCGACGCAGCGGTCGAGCTCGCTCGTCCGGGCGCTCGAGCACGAGCCGCGCTGCGCGTTCGAGGTCGCCGGCGAGCGTCCGCCGTATCGTGGGGTGCGCGGCCGCGCGCGGGTCACGATCGAGCCCGACGAGGGCCTCGCGACGCTCGCGGAGCTCGTCGGCCGCTACCTCGGCGGCACGGAGGGCTCCTTCGCGCGGTGGCTGCTCGGGCGGACGAGCCCCGAGGTCGTGCTCCGCCTCGACCCGGTCGAGGTCTCGAGCTGGGACTACTCCCGCCGCATGCGGTCGTAGGCGAGGGGCCCCTCGAGGCGCGGAACGCGGGCGGCCGGGGACGCCTCGCCGGGGCCTCCGGAGACGACGGAGCCCACAGGCGTCAAGCGGGCGTCGTATACTTGCATAGGCAATGCCTAGGGATTTCGTATCCGCCGCCGAGGCCGCCCGCGCGCTCGGGATCTCGCTCGACACGCTCCGCCGCTGGGACCGGGCCGGGAAGATCCGCGTCGAGCGCGACGCCGCGAACCGCCGGCTCGTTCCCACCTCGGAGATCGCGCGGCTGCGCGGGCCCGACGGGGGAGACCGGATCACGGCGCGGAACCACTTCCGGGGCGTCGTGCGCTCGGTCGAGGTCGACGGCCTGCTCGCGAGGGTCGAGATCGACGTCACCGAGCCCGCCCGCGTCGTCGCCATCGTCACCCGAGAGGCGGTGGAGGAGCTCGGGCTGAAGCCGGGCGACGGCGCCGCCGGCGTCGTCAAGGCGACGAGCGTGATGGTCGAGCGGTGAGGGCAGCGGCCGTCCTCGCGGTCGCCGCGCTCGCGGCGCTCCTCGCGACCTCGTGCGGCGGTGACGGTGCGCTGCGCGTGTTCGCGGCGTCGTCGCTCCGTGACGCCCTCCCCGCCGTCGACCCGAACGCCGAGTACGTCTTCGCCGGGTCGGACACGCTCGCGACCCAGATCCGCGAGGGCGCCGCCGCCGACGTCTACGTCGCGGCCGGCACCCGCGCCATGGACGGCCTCGCCGAAGAGAGGCTGGTCGCCGCCCCGACCGCCTTCGCCTCCAACCGGCTCGTGGTGGTCGTTCCGGGCGGGCGCGGCACCGACATCCGGGAGTTCGCCGACGTCGCGCGTCCGGGCGTGCGGCTCGTGCTCGCCGGCGAGGGCGTCCCCGCGGGCGACTACGCGCGGGAGGCGCTCGCGGCGGCAGGCGTGCTCGACGCCGCCCTCGCCAACGTCGTCAGCTTCGAGGAGTCGGTGAGCGCCGTCGTCGCGAAGGTCGCCCTCGGCGAGGTCGACGCCGGGATCGTGTACGCGACCGACGCCCGCATCGCCCGCGACGACGTCGAGACGATCGCCGTCCCCGACGCCGTGCAGCCGCGCATCGTCTACCTCGCGGCGCCCGTCGACGGCGGCGACACGGCTGCAGCCGAGGCCTTCGTCGCCCGCCTCACGGGCGCCGAGGGGCAGCGCCTGCTCGCCGAGGCCGGGTTCACGCGGAGCGCCGGATGAGGGCGTTCGCGATCCTGCTCTGGGCCTCGCTCGGGCTCGCCGTCGCGTTCCTCGGCATCCCGCTCGCGGCGCTCTTCCTCCGTGTCCCTCCCGGCGAGCTCCTCGCGCAGCTCGGCAGCGAGACCGCGCGCGAGGCCCTGTGGGTGACGCTCGAGGCGAACGTGATCGCCCAGGCGCTCGTCGTGCTCGTCGGGACACCCGCCGCGTACCTGCTGGCGACACGGCGGTTCCGCGGACGCGACGTCGTCGTGTCGGTGCTCGAGCTCCCGCTCGTGCTCCCGCCCGCGGTCGCCGGCGTCGCCCTCCTCGCCGCGTTCGGGCGCACCGGGCTCCTCGGGGGCGAGCTCGAGGCCCTCGGGATCACGATCCCGTTCACGGAGGCGGCCGTCGTGCTCGCCGTCTGCTTCGTGTCGAGCCCGTTCTACGTCCGGGCCGCGATCACCGGGTTCGAGAGCGTCGACCCGCAGCTCGTCGACGCCGCCCGCACCCTCGGCGCCGGCGCCCCGCGGGTCTTCGGCCGTGTCTTCCTGCCGCTCGCACTCGGCAGCCTCGGCACCGGTGCGACGCTCTCGTTCGCTCGGGGCCTCGGCGAGTTCGGCGCCACGATCATGTTCGCCGGCAGCCTCCCGGGCGTCACGCAGACGATGCCGCTCGCCATCTACGCCGCACTCGACCAGGACTTCGAGGTCGCCCTCGCGCTCGGCGCCCTCCTCGTCCTCGCCAGCATCGTGATCCTCCTCGTCACCAAGGCGCTCCCGCGATGGGCACGCTCACCGTCGACGTCCGCACCCCTCTCCGCGCGTTCGCTCTCGAGCTGACGCTCGAGGTCGGCGGTACGGTCGCCCTCGTCGGGCCCTCCGGCGCGGGGAAGACCACCGTGCTGCGCGCGATCGCGGGCCTCGTGCGTCCGTCGCGGGGACGGATCGGCCTCGACGACGCCGTCTGGCTCGACACGGAGCACGGCGTGGACGTGCCGCCGGAGCGGCGGCGGGTCGGCTTCGTGTTCCAGGACTACGCGCTCTTCCCGCACCTCCGCGTCGACCAGAACGTCGCGTTCGGGGCGGCCGAGCCGTCCCGCGCGGGCGCGCTCCTCGAGCGCCTGCGGATCGCGCACCTCGCCTCTGCACACCCGCGCGACCTCTCGGGGGGCGAGCGGCAGCGCGTTGCGATCGCCCGTGCGCTCGCCCGGGACCCGGAGGTGCTCCTCCTCGACGAGCCGCTGTCGGCGCTCGACGCCCACACGCGCCTCGGCGTGCGCGCCGAGCTCCACGAGCTCCTCGGCGACCTCGGCCTGCCGACGCTCCTCGTCACCCACGACTTCGAGGACGCGGCGACGCTCGCGGAGCGGATCGGCGTGCTCGTCGACGGCCGTGTCCTGCAGGTCGGCACGGCGGCCGACCTCGTCGCCGCCCCCGACGACCCGTTCGTCGCGACGTTCGCCGGCGCGTCCCTCCTCGAGGGCGTCGCGCGACCGGGTGCGAGCGGCCTCACGGAGGTCACGCTCGACGCCGGCGGCGTCGTGTTCTCGACCGACGCGGCGGCGGGGCGGGTCGCCGTCGCCGTCTTCCCCTGGGAGGTCTCGCTGTCGCGCCTCGCGCCCGACGACTCCGCCATCAACCACGTGCAGGCGACGGTCGCGTCGGTCGTTCCGCTCGGCAACCGGGCGCGCGTGCGCGTCGGCCCGATCACGGCCGAGGTGACGACGGCCTCGGTCGACCGCCTCGGGATCACCGCCGGCGACGTCGTCGTCGCGTCCTTCAAGGCGACGGCGGCCCGGCTCCTGCCGCTGTAGGCTGACCCGCGTGGAGCTCGAGCTGCATCCGACTGCCGACGCCCCGGTGCTCGCAGCCGTGCGCCGTGCGGTCGCGGAGGCGGGACTCGACGTCGCGCCCGCCCGCGGCGACGACGGCAGCGTGTGGCAGCGGGCGGCGAGGCTCGAGGCGGCGGGCGGCGACCCCGTGACGAGCGCCGCTCAGGCGCGCTCGCCGCGGAGCACGCTCGGCGCGACGCGCGCGTAGTCGAGCCCGCTCACCCAGGTGAGGATGACGGCGACGAGCATCGTCCACCACGCGATGCCGTCGCTCCAGGCGCCGCCGGCGGCGATCCCTCCGACGGTCACCGCGACCGCCTGCGCCCACGTCTTCAGCTTGCCCAGGTCGCGCGCGCCCATCACGACGCGGCGCTCGATCGCCGCCAGCCGCAGGCCCGAGACCGCGATCTCGCGCGCCACGATCGCCGCCACCATCCAGGCGGGGACGACGCCCTCGCCGACGAGCATCACGACGGCGGCCATCACGAGCACCTTGTCGGCGATCGGGTCGAGCAGCGAGCCGAACGCGGAGGTCTGGTTCCAGCGCCGGGCGAGCCAGCCGTCGACCTGGTCGGTCGCCATCGCGAGCGCGAAGACGAGCGTCGCCCAGTAGGCGTGGTTCGGGAAGTCCCAGGCGAACAGCACGACGACGACGGGGACGGCAAAGGCGCGCGCGACGGTCAGCTGGTCGGGAAGCGTCACTGTCGGAGAGAATACGCTGCGTCATGGCGGGCTTCGGCAAAGTCCTCGTCGCCAACCGCGGGGAGATCGCGATCCGCGTCTTCCGGACGCTGCGCGAGCTCGACATCGGATGCGTCGCGGTCTTCTCGGAGGCCGACCGCGGCCGCGCGCACGTCGAGGCGGCCGACGAGGCGTACCTGATCGGCCCCGGGCCGGCGGCGGAGAGCTACCTGCGAGGCGACGTGATCGTCGACGCCGCGCTCCGCGCCGGCGCCGAAGCCGTGCACCCGGGCTACGGATTCCTCGCCGAGAACGCGGCGTTCGCACGCATGGTCGAGGACGCGGGCCTGACGTGGATCGGGCCACCGCCCGCCGCAATCGAGCTGATGGGATCGAAGACGGCCGCCCGTCGGGCGATGCGCGAGGCGGGCGTCCCGATCATCCCGGGAGCGACGGAGCCGCTGCGGGACGCCGACGCACTGCTCGCGCTCGCGGCCGAGATCGGCTACCCGCTGATCGTGAAGGCCGCGGCCGGCGGCGGCGGCAAGGGGATGAAGCTCGTCACCGCGCCGGACGAGGCGGAGCGCGCCTTCGAGTCCGCGACCCGGGAGGGCGAGAAGTACTTCGCCGACGCCGCCGTGTACGCGGAGCGGTACCTCGTCGACCCCCGTCACGTCGAGGTGCAAGTGCTCGCCGACGCCCACGGCACCGTGATCCACCTCGGCGAGCGCGAGTGCACGATCCAGCGTCGCCACCAGAAGCTCGTCGAGGAGACGCCGTCCCCCGCCGTCGACGACGAGCTGCGCGCGCGGATCGGCGCAATCGCCGTCGAGGCCGCGCGGGCCGCCGGCTATCGCTCGGCGGGGACGATCGAGGGGCTGCTCACGGCCGACGGCGACTACTTCTTCATGGAGATGAACACGCGCATCCAGGTCGAGCACACGGTGACCGAGCTCGTGACCGGGCTCGACCTCGTCCGCGAGCAGGTGCTGATCGCGATGGGGAAGCCGCTCACGATCGGCCAGGAGGACGTGCGCCTGCGCGGGCACGCGTTCGAGTGCCGGATCAACGCGGAGGACGTGGCACACGGGTTCCGGCCCGCCCCGGGCCTCGTCACCGCCTACCGGGAGCCCGCCGGGCCGGGCGTCAGGGTCGACTCGGGCGTGCGGGCGGGGGACGAGATCTCGGAGCTGTACGACCCGATGATCGCGAAGCTGATCGTGCACGACACCGACCGCGAACGCGCGCGACGGCGCATGCTGCGTGCGCTCGCGGAGTTCACGATCGAGGGCCCGCCGACGCTGCTCGGCTTCCACCGAGCGTTGCTCGAGCACCCATGCTTCGTGGCCGGGGAGACGTGCCACGGCGTCGTCGAGTCGCCCGAGCTCGCGGCGCGCGCGGCGGAGCTCGACGAGCGCCCGTCCGTCGTCCGGCCGTCCGACAACGGCGCGGGCGCGCTGCCGACGCGGGCGCGGCTCGTCGGCGTCGAGGTCGACGGTCGCGCGTACGACGTGGCACTGCGCGTGACGGAGCCGCCGTGGGCGGAGCTCGCGCGTCGGCGGCGGGATCGTGCGGCGCGCAGCGGGCTCGGCGGCTTCGGCGACGTCCTCAGCCCGATGCAGGGCACGGTGCTCAAGGTGGAGGTCGCCGAGGGCGACGAGGTCGAGCCCGGCCAGGTGATCTGCGTCGTGGAGGCGATGAAGATGGAGAACGAGATCGCGGCGCCCCGCGCCGGCCTCGTCCGCGACCTCTCGGTCGAGGTCGGGCAGGCCGTGACGATCGGGCATCGCGTGTGCGCGGTCGTCGAGCCCGACGCGTGAGCGCGCTCGCCGACCTCGTCGCCGACCTCGTGGCGGGGGACCGGCTGACCGGCGCGACGCTCAGCAACCCGCGCCACCGCACGGAGGAGGGGCCCCGGAAGCTGACGATCGACCCGGTGGTCGTGCGCCGGCGGCAGCGGTACCGCGTGCGGCGTCACCTCCGGACGAGGACGACCGACGAGATCGTCGAGGGGGAGGCCGTGCCGGCGCTCGTCGCGGGGCTCGTCGGCCCCGACTTCCGGCAGGCGCTCCTCCACGCGCCGGACGCCGACTGGCAGGTGCTGGCGGG